>NZ_CAISIQ010000250.1 GCF_903885465.1 uncultured Nevskia sp. | reverse complement strand
CTGGTGCTCCTGGTGACCGATGATGGCAGAGAACCCGCCAAGAAGCCGGGGGCGAACCCGGGCTACGGCCTTCTGGGCATGCGCGAACGGGCGGTCTCGGTCGGCGGCTCGCTCGAGTACGGGCCGGTTCCGGGAGGGGGCTTCTCGGTGAAAGCCGTGCTGCCGGTGGCGATGGACATCGTCGGCCGGCCGTTCGACGAGCCCTTGATCATCCGCATCGCCGCGGCCTATGAGGCGGCGACCAAGCACCGCAAGCCGCCGCCGGCCTTCGGGCCGCTGAAGGGCGAGCCGTAAGCAAGCGTTTCAGCAGGCGATGCCTGTCGACCTGAACAGCGACGGCCTCGATCTCGCGGCCCAGCCGCGCTTCCGGCTGGCTGCGCTGCAGGCGCGCCGGCTGCTGATCCAGGCGCTGGCGCTGGGTGCGCCCGCGCTGGTCGCGCTGGCGGCGGCCTGGGTCTGGCCCGCGGCTGCGGACTCGCTGCTGGCACCGCTGGCGGCTGCCGTTGGCGCCGCGCTATGGGTGCTGGCGCTGGGCCTGCTGTCGGCGCGTTCTGTGGCTGTCTGGCGCAGAGCGGCAATCGCGCCACTAACCGCAGCGGCCGAGCCACTGCCGCCAGATGCAACCCGCTATCGGCGTGCGCTGTGGAAGCTGCGTTGCGCAGCGCGCGCGCTGATTCGTCTGCTGCGCAGCGATGGTGCCCGCGCCCTGTTTCTGGCCCTGGCAGCGCTGCTGCCGCTGATCACCGTGATCCGCTGCTGGAACCTCGCCCTGCCCGGTGCGGCGCTCGGGCAGCTCGGCTATGCCGGTGGTGCGGCGCTGCTGCTGATGATCTTTGGCCTGCTGGTGCTGGAGCGCTGGTTCGCCAATCTCGCCGCGGCCGAATCGCCGGAAGCGGCGCGTCTCGCCAGGCTGGTCCGGGTACCGCTGCTGATATTGAGCCTGGCCGCCGCCTGCCTGTTCTTCAGCCGCGCCGACAGCCTCTGGCCGGCACGGCTGGCGGTGCTGGCCGGTCTGCTGCCGGCCGCGGTGGCGGCGGAGTTCGCGCTGCGTGCGCTGCTGTCGCTGTTCATCCGGCGACCGCCGACCGAAGAGCCGCGCCTGCTCGCCGACAGCTACTTCGCTCGCCAGCTGCAATGGCCGCCGCGGCCGCTGGCCAATCTGCAGGACGAGCTACAGCAACGCTTCGGCATCGATCTGCGTCAGAACTGGGCCTTTGGCTACATGCGCCGCGCGCTGCTGCCGGTGCTGGGCGCGGTGCTGCTGGTCGGCTGGCTGATGACCGGCATCCGCGAAATCGCCATCGACGGCCGCGGCATCTACGAACGCTTCGGCAAGCCGGTGGAAGTGCTCGGCCCCGGCCTGCATGCCGGCCTGCCCTGGCCATTCGGGCGGCTGCGCGCGGTCGAGAACGGCAGCATCCACGCAATCAGCACGGTGATCGAGGACGACGAAGCCCCGGACACCAGCAGCGCCGAAGGCCTGCCGCCGGACTCGTCGAACCGGCTCTGGGACGCCGCCCACGAAAGCGAGAACGGCCAGGTGATCGCCGGCCTCGCCGGTGACCGGCAGAGCTTTCAGGTGATCAACATGGACGTGCGCTTCATCTACCGCATCGGCCTCGGTGACGCCGCAGCGATGGCCGCGACCTACAACAGCGCCGACCTGCCGACCCTGATCCGCAACACCGCCGGCCGCGTGCTGGTCGAAGATTTCGCGTCGCGCACGCTCGATGGCGTGCTCAGCGAAAAGCGTGACGCGCTGGCCCGCGATGTCGGCCGCCGCGTGCAGGCCGATCTCGATGCGCTCGGCAGCGGTGTGGAAATCCTCGCGACCTTGATCGAACAGATTCATCCGCCCTCCGGCGCTGCCAACGCCTATCACGGCGTGCAGGCTTCGCTGATCAAGGCGCAGGCGGCAATCGCCCGCGAGCGCGGCCGCGCCGCAGAAGAAATCAACGACGCCCAGCTGCAGGCCTCGATCGCCACCGACAAGGCCAATGCCATCGCCCGCGAAGCGATGTCCGGTGCCGAAGCCGTGCAACTGCGCTTCGCTGCCGAACAGAGCGCCTATCAGGCCGCCGGCAAGGCCTTCGTGCTCGAGCAGTATCTCGGCCAGCTGAGCAGCGGCCTGAAGGACGCGAAGCTGGTGCTGCTCGATCACCGCATCGGCAGCGGCGCTTCCGCACCGACCCTCGACCTGCGGCGTTATGCGCCGCCTGCGGACACCGCGATGCCATGACTCAACTTCAAAGCCCAGCCAAGGCCATCACGCCACTGCCGCGCCGCCGCCTCGTGATCGCCGCCGTGCTGGTCGCCTTCGCAGTCGCCACCGCGAGTCTGGTACAGGTCCGCGCCGGCGAAGCGACGGTGGTCACCCGCTTCGGCAATCCGGCGCGCGTGCTGCTGGCACCGGGCCTGGCCTGGCGGCTGCCGGCGCCGTTCGAGACCGCGATTCCGGTTGATCTGCGCTTGCGCACCACGTCCAGCGGCCTGCAGGACGCCGGCACCCGCGATGGTCTGCGGATCATCATCCAGGCCTATGTCGCCTGGCAGGTCGAGCCCGATGCGGCCAGCGTGCAGCGCTTCATGCGCGCGGTGCAGAACCAGCCCGATGAAGCGGCGCGGCAGATCCGCACCTTCGTCGGCTCGGCACTGGAAACCACCGCCAGCGGCTTCGAGCTGTCGCAGCTGATCAATACCGATGCCAAGAAAGTGCAGATCGCCGATTTCGAAACGCGGCTGGCGGCGCAGATCGAACAATCGCTGCTCAAGTCCTACGGGCTGAAGGTGGTGCAGGTCGGCATCGAGCGCCTGACGCTGCCCAGCGTCACCCTGGCCGCGACCGTCGACCGGATGCGCGCCGAGCGCGACACCATCGCCACCGAACGTACCGCGATCGGCAAGCGCCAGGCCGCCGAAATCCGCTCCGCCGCCGAGCGCGATGCGCGGATCATCCAGGCCGATGCGACGGTCAAGGCGGCGCAGATCGAGGCCGAATCGCGCGTGCAATCGGCCGGCATCTACGGCCGCGCCTATGCCGGTGCGCCGCAGCTGTACAAGCTGCTGCGCTCGCTCGATACGCTCGGAACGCTGGTCAATCCGGGCACCCGGCTGATCCTGCGCACCGACGCCGCGCCGTTCCGCGCGCTGGTCGACGGGCCGCCGGACATGGCCAAGTGAGTACTGATCCGAGCCAAAATCCCTGGCTGCAGGCCGGCCGCTTCGCGTTCATCGCGCTGTATGCGGTGACCGCGCTGGTGGCGCTGCGCTGGGCGACCTCGAACATCGCCCAGGTGGACCCGCAGAACGCCGCCGTGGTCGTCCGCATGGGCACGCTTGATCGGGTGCAGAACGCCGGTCTGCTGCTGGCCTGGCCGCCGCCGTTCGAGCGCGTGCTGCTGCTGCCCTCGGCGGAAAGCGTGCTCGAGCATCGGGTCACCGGGCTGGCCCGCTCGGCTGCTGCGCGCGCTGCCGAGATGTCCTCAGAGGACGATGACGAAGCCGCCCCCTTGAACGATGCCCTGGCCGGCTCCGGCTATCTGCTGACCGGCGACGCCGGCATCGTGCAGATGGATCTGCGCGTGTTCTACAAGGTCACCGAGCCGCGCGATTACGCGCTGCAACGGGATCATCTGCTGCCGGCGCTTGATCGCCTGGTAACGCGGACTGCCCTCGCCGCCTGCGCCGCGCGCGATCTCGACACCATCCTGGTGGCGCGGCCGGAGCTGGTCGCCGACAGTGCCAACAGCGCCGCCGCCGAGCAGCGCGAGAAGCTGCGCGGCGAGCTGGTGCAGAGCATCAATGCTCGATTGATGAGCCTGAAGCAGGCCGGCAACGGCCTCGGCATCGAGATCGCGCGGGTCGACGTGCAGTCCTCGCTGCCGCCGGCCACGGTCGGTGCCTTCAATGCCGTGCTGACCGCCAGCCAGCAGGCCGAGCGCAATGTCGCCGAAGCGCGCAGCGATGCCGCCTGGAGCGTGCAGCAGGCAACGCAGGCGGCGGATCGTCTGCTGCAAAGCTCCGAAGCGACCGCCGCCGAACGTCTGGCCAAGGCGCAGAGCGATACCGCCGCCGTGCAGCAGCTGGCGCAGTCGATGCGCGACGGCGTCGATCCCGGCCTGCTCGAACGCGTCTATCGCGAGCGGATCAAGGCGGTGCTGGCCAAGGCCGGCTCGGTGACCACCGTCGATCCGCGCGACGACGCAAAGCTGATCCTCTCGGGTACCGAATGAGCACCACCACCGCAGTGCTGAGCCAGGACGAACAGCGCAGCGCCGCCCGCCAGCTGAGCCTGGCGATGACCGCGCTGGGTCTGTTCGCGCTCGGCCTGGCCTGGAACGGGCTGGCGCCGAGCCAGGCCGGTGTCGGCCAGCTGATCCTCGGCGCGGCAGCACTACTGGTCGGCGTGCCGGTGCTGCGTGCGGCCTGGCACAGCCTGCGTCATCCCGATCTGCACGGCATCACCGATCTGCTGATCGCGCTGGCGATGCTCGGAGCCTGGGCGGTCGGCGATCTGATCACTGCGGTGCTGCTGCCGATCGTGATGATCTTCGGCCACGTGCTCGAGGAACGCAGCGTCATCGGCTCGCAGGAAGCGATCGAATCACTCGGCAAGCTGACGCGCAGCAGCGCCCGGCTGATCATCGCCGACGGCAGCCTGCGCGAAGTCGACAACGCCGAGCTGAAGCCGGGCGATCAGGTGGAGGTGCGTGCCGGTGACCGGGTGCCCGCCGATGGCCGCGTACTCGAAGGCCGCGCCAGCCTGGATACCGCGCCGATCACCGGCGAATCGCTGCCGGTGGAAGCGGTCGCCGGCGTCGACGTGTTCGGTGGCGCGATCAATCTCGACGGTCGTCTGCGCATCCTGGTCACCCGTACTGGCGCCGAATCGACGCTCGGCAAGGTGATCGGCCTGATGCAGCGCGCCGAGCGCTCGAAACCGCCGATCACGCGGCTGCTCGAACGCCACGCCAGCCAGTATCTGGTGCTGGTGCTGCTGATCGCCGCGGTCACTTACTTCACCACCCAGAACCCACAGGCGATGCTCGCCGTGCTGGTTGCCGCCTGCCCCTGTGCGCTGGCGCTGGCGGCACCGGCCACGGCAATCGCCGGCATCGCGGTGGCGGCGCGTCACGGCATCCTGATCCGCGGCTCGGCGTTTCTCGAAGAACTGGCCGACACCAGTTCGCTGATCGTCGATAAGACTGGCACCTTGACCTTCGGCAGCCTGCGCCTGCAGACGCTGCAGCTTGCCGATGGCGGCACGCGCGAAGCAGCCTTGCTGCTGGCCGCAAGCCTCGGCGCCGTCAGCAGCCATCCGGTCAGCCGGGCGCTGGCACGCCAGATTCCTGCTGAAGCCCTGTTGCCGCTGGATGAGATTCGCGAACGCCCCGGCCTCGGCGTGATCGCCAGCAGCGCGCAAGGCGAAGTGCTGCTCGGCCGGCCGGAGCTGTTCGAGCAGCACGGCATCGCCACCACGCCGGTGCCGGCGCACGACGGGCCGATCGCCGGCCTGGCGCTCGAAGGCCGCTTCCTCGCCTGGCTGCTGCTGGCCGACACCCTGCGCCCGGAAGCCGCCGAAGCACTCGCCGATCTGCGCCAACTCGGCCTCGGTCGCCAGCTGCTGCTGACGGGCGACCGGACCAGCGTCGCGCATGCAGTCGCCCAGGACGTCGGCATCGCCGAGGTGCAGGCCGAGGCACTGCCAGAGGACAAGCTGGTCCGCGTCACCACCGAGATCGGCGCCGGCTTCCGGCCGATGGTGGTCGGCGACGGCATCAACGATTCGCTGGCGCTGAAGGCCGGCGTGGTCGGCGTGGCGATGGGTGCCGGCGGTGCCGACATCGCGCTGGCTTCGGCAGACATCGTGCTGATCGGCAGCGATCTGCGCCGCCTCGGCACCTGCATCCGCTTGAGCCGCCTGTGCCGGCGCACCTTGTTCATCAACGTCGTCCTCGGCCTGGCCTGGACTTTGGCAATCGTCGCCGCCGCGGCCTTCGGCCTGCTTGGCGTGGCCGGCGCGATGATCGCGGCGATCCTGCACAACCTCAGCAGCATGCTGGTGCTGGCCAATGCCGGGCGCCTGCTGCGCTTCCACGAGCCGCTACTGAAGCCGAAGGCTGGCATCACGTAGGGGGATAGCGTCGACAGCCGTCCGATGGAGTGTCACCGACGACTTTCGACCTCATCCGGAGCAGATCATGCGGGCATTGGCTTCCACGGCGTTGCTGGCCGTTCTCAGCAGCACGACGCTTTCGGCCTTCGCGGCTCCGGCCTACGAGCACTATCTCAAGCTGCGGCCGGAGAACGTCGCGATCGGCAATTTCCCGATCGAGAAGAAGCCGATCCTCACCGTGAAGTCCGGCGCCACGGTGCGCATCGACGGCGGTGGCGGCCAGCGCTGGCAGGACAAGGATCCGCTGGTCTGGGCCAAGGAAGAAGGCATCAGCCTGACTGCCGAACAGGCGGCGGCGATGACCGAAACCGCGCGCGTGCTGAAGGAAACGCCGCGCCAGGCCGGCATCGATGGCGGCCATATCCTGGTCGGGCCGATCGCCGTCGAAGGCGCGATGCCTGGCGATGCGATCGAGATCCGCATCCTGTCGGTGGAGCCGCGCATTCCGTACGCAACGGTGTCGACCCGGCCGGGCCGCGGCGGCATTCCCGATGAAGTGCCGGAAATCTATTCGCACACCGTCAAGCTCGATCTGGCGCGCAAGGTCGGTGTCTACGAACCCGGCATCGAGATTCCGCTCGGCCCGTTCATGGGCGTGATGGGCGTGCAGCCGCCGTCCGAGGATGGCCCGAACCGCCGCAGCGGCCCGCCCGGCGTGTTCGGCGGCAATCTGGACTGCAAGGAACTGGTCGGCGGCACTTCGCTGTTCCTGCCGGTGTTCCATCCGGGCGGCCTGTTCTACACCGGCGATTCGCATGCCGGACAGGGCGACGGCGAAGTCACCGTCACGGCGATGGAAACCGCCAACACCGCGATCCTGCAATTCATCCTGCACAAGGGCATGAAGCTGACTGCACCGCGCGCCGAAAGCACGACCCACTGGATGGCCTTCGGCCTCGATCCGGTGCTCGACAAGGCGATGCAGATGGCGATCCGTCAGACCAACAGCTACCTGTTCGACTTGAAGGGCCTGGAGTTCAAGCGCGCCTTCACCCTGTCGAGCATCGGCGTCGACTTCCGGGTCACCCAGGTGGTCGACGGCACCCAGGGCATCCATTCGATGATTCCGAAGAAGATCTTCATCAACGACAAGAGCCGCTTCTGGTCGGCTAAGTAACGATCAGGTCTCGACGGGCCGGGACGTCGATGCCCCGGCCCGTCTAACCAGCTTGCCGGCCTTGTGCCGGAAGCGTAGCGACAGGCCCAGCGCGGCCATGCCGAGCCCGGCGGTCAGGCCCCACCACATGCCGTCCGGGCCGAGGCCGGCGCGGAACGCCAGCCACCAGGCTACCGGCATGCCGATCGCCCAGTACGACAGCATCGTCAGCAGCATCGGCATGCGGGTGTCCTTCAAGCCGCGCAGCGCGCCGTTGGCGGTGGCCTGCAGGCCGTCGAACAACTGGAACGCGGCGGCCAGCCACAGGAAGCCGGCGGCCTGCATCGCGATCACCGTGTCGTCGGTGTAGAAGGCGACGATCAAGCCGCTGAACAGCAGCATGATCGCGGCGTTCGACGCGGCATTGAGGCCGCCGAGCGCAACGCCGGTGTAGCCGCGGCTGCGCGCCGCTGCAAAGTCGCCAGCACCGGCGG
>NZ_CAISIQ010000249.1 GCF_903885465.1 uncultured Nevskia sp. | reverse complement strand
GCTTCTCCGGTGGGGCGGTCGTATGAGTACGGCGACCGATCTTCCGGGCTTTGAAGTGCCGCTGCATCGCTCGTTGACCGAGCCGATCCTGCTGGGCGGCGCGCCGCGCACCGTGGCGATCGCCAACGGCACGCTGGCCGCCGCCGTCGGGCTGGGCCTGCAACTGTGGATTCCCGGCGTGGTGCTCTGGATCGTCGGCCACTCGCTGGCGGTCTGGGGCGCGCGCGTCGATCCGCAGTTCATGCAGGTCTTCGCGCGGCACATCAAGCACAAGCCGCTGCTGGACGTGTGAGGGGGATGCCATGCTGAACCTTGCCGAATACCGCCAGCGTCCGGCGTTACTCGCCGACTGGCTGCCCTGGGCCGGGCTGATCGCGCCGGGCGTGGTGCTGAACAAGGACGGCAGTTTCCAGCGCACGGCGCGCTTTCGCGGGCCGGACTTGGACAGCGCTACGCAAGGCGAGTTGATCGCCACGTCGGCACGGCTCAACAACGCGCTGCGCCGGCTGGGGTCGGGCTGGGCGCTGTTCATCGAGGCCGAACGCCGGCCGGCGGCGGACTATCCGCATTCCGACTTTCCCGAACCGCTGTCCTGGCTCGTGGACGAGGAACGCCGCGCCGCCTTCGAGGAATCGGGTCACCACTTCGAGAGCGGCTATCACCTGACGTTGGCCTATCTGCCACCGGAAGAATCCCGTGCTCGCGCCGCGAAGATGCTCTACGAGAACGCGCCCGGCGATGGCGTGGACTGGCGTGGCCGGCTCGATACCTTCGTCGCGGAAACCGATCGCGTCTTCGACCTGCTCGATGGCGTGATGCCGGAAATCGCCTGGCTCGATGACGCTGAAACGCTGACCTATCTGCACGCGACCGTCTCGACACGACGCTACCGCGTGGGCGTGCCCGAAGTGCCGTTCCACATCGACGCGCTGCTGGCTGACTGCGCACTGGTCGGCGGCCTGGCGCCCACGCTGGGCGACCAGCACCTGCGCGTGGTGTCGGTGCGAGGTTTCCCGACTTCGACCTGGCCGGGGATTCTGGACGACCTCAACCGCCTGGGCTTCGGCTACCGCTGGAGTACGCGCTTTGTCTGCATGGACAAAGCCGAAGCAGAAAAGGAACTCGGCCGCCTGCGCCGCCAGTGGTTTGCCAAGCGCAAGAACGTGGTCGCGCTCTTGAGAGAAACCATCTTCCAGCAAGAGTCGCCGCTGGTTGATACCGACGCCAGCAACAAGGCGACCGACGCTGATGCCGCCTTGCAGGAGCTGGGCAGCGATCAAGTCGCCTTCGGCTACCTGACGGCCACCGTCACCGTGATGGACACGGATGCCGGCGTGGCGGACGAAAAGCTGCGCATGGTGGAGCGCGTCATCCAAGGACGCGGGTTCGTCACTATCCCCGAAACGCTCAACGCGGTCGATGCTTGGCTGTCGTCCATCCCCGGCAACGCCTATGCGAACGTGCGCCAGCCCATCGTTTCCACGTTGAACCTGGCGCACATGATGCCGCTGTCCGCGGTGTGGGCCGGGCCGGAGAGGAACGACCATCTCAACGGCCCGCCGCTGATCGTCACCCGCACGGGTGGTTCGACGCCGTTCCGGCTGGTGACGCACATTGGCGATGTAGGGCACACGATGATTGTCGGCCCAACCGGTATGGGAAAGTCGGTGCTGGTGGCGACCTTGGCGATGCAGTTCCGTCGCTACCCGGGATCGCGCATCTTCGCTTTCGATATAGGCCGCTCTTTGCGCGCCGCCATCCTGGGCCTGGGCGGTGAGCACTATGACCTCGGGGCCGATGGCGGCATCGCATTCCAGCCGCTCGCGCGCATCGACCAAGAAAGCTACCGCACTTGGGCGGCCGAATGGATGGAAGGCCGGCTGCTGCATGAAGGCGTGATCGTCGGCCCCGACGAGAAGGCGGCGATCTGGTCGGCGCTTGGGAGCCTCGCCGGGGCGCCGGTGGAGCAACGGACGCTGACCGGGTTCTCCGTGCTGCTGCAATCCAACGCGCTGCGCCAGGCCCTGTCGCCCTATGTGCTCGGCGGCGCACACGGCAAGTTGCTCGACGCCGATCACGACCGGCTCGGAATGGCCGACGTGCAGTGCTTCGAGATGGAAGAGCTGATGCACAGCAAGGCCGCCGTTCTGGCCGTGCTGAGCTACTTGTTCGCGCGCCTGGAAGAACGATTCGATGGCTCCCCAACCATGCTTTTCCTCAGTGAGGCATGGATGTTTCTGGATGACCCGGTGTTCTCGGCACGGCTTCGGCAGTGGCTGAAGACCTTGCGGAAAAAACAGGTCTCCGTCGTTTTCGATACGCAATCGCTGGCTGACATCAAAGAATCGTCTATCGCGCCGGCCGTCATCGAAAGCTGCGCCGTCCGCATTTTCTTGCCCAACCCGCAGGCGACGGAACCGCAGATTCGCCCGATCTATGACGGTTTCGGTCTCAGCAGCCGACAAATCGAGATTGTCGCCACCGCGCAACCCAAGCGCGACTACTACTACCAATCCCGCCTCGGCAACCGCCTGTTCGACCTCGACCTGGGGCCGGCCGCGCTCGCGTTCGCGGGCGCTTCGACTCCGCAGGATCAATGCGACATCGACCGCGTTCTTGCGCAGGTCGGCGCGCCGGGCTTTGCCGGCGGCTGGCTGCGCCATAGCGGCCTCGACTGGGCCGCCGACCTGCTGCCGTCCGCACCGGCGGCTGTTTCCTTCTTGTCCCAACTATCGGAGAACCAGCCATGAAAAAGCGTCTTCTCGCCGCCACTGTCGCGGCCATGCTCTGCACCGTCTCTACCGTCCAGGCGCAATGGGTCGTGGTCGATCCCACCAACCTCGTCCAGAACACGCTGACGGCCATCCGCACGCTGGAGCAGATCAACAACCAGATTCAGCAACTCCAGAACGAAGCACAGATGCTGATGAACCAGGCTCGCAATCTGGCGAGCCTGGACTTCAACATCGTCAACCGCCTGCGTTCGACGCTCGCCACCACTGAACGCCTGATCGCCGAGGCGCAGGGGCTGGCTTACGACGTGCAGAACCTCGACCGCGATTTCGCGCGGCTGTACCCCGAGCAGTACGCCGCGACCGTCAGCGGCGATCAGATGTACCGGGATGCGCAGGAGCGTTGGCAGCACACGCTCGACGGTCTGCATACCGCGATGCGCATGCAGGCGCAGGTATCGCAGAACCTGCGCGAGGACGAAACCGCGCTGGCCGACCTCGTGAGCCAGAGCCAGTCCGCCACCGGCGCCTTGCAGGCCGCGCAGGCGACCAACCAGCTCTTGGCCTTGCAGGCCAAGCAGTCGATCCAGGCGCAGCAGCTCCAGATCACCCAGGACCGCGCGACCTCGCTCGAACTGGCGCGGCAGGCGGCGGCCACCGAGCGCGCCCGCGAAGTACGACGGCGCTTCCTCGGCACCGGCACGCCGTACACGCCGCAGCGCGTGGACTTCTATGGCAATTGACGGGAGACGGTCATGCGATGCGCTTCCGTCCTGCTGACCGTGCTGCTGACCGCTTGCGGCCAGCAGCCGGCCGAGAACCTGGCCGACGCCTTGGCCGCCGATCCCGTGCGGCTCAAGGCGCTGCGCGGGCAATGCGCGGCTGACCGGCAGGCCGTGGGCGAGGACGCCTGCCGCGCCGCCGCCGAAGCCTTCCGGCAGCGCTTCTTCGCCGGCCATACCGGGCCGGACGAGTACGACTCGCTGGCCGAACTGCCGCCAATCCCGCCGAGCTTCGATACACCCGCCGACGACATGCAAGAAGGCGACACGCCGCTCGCCCCACCGGAGGACACGCCATGAACGACGTGACCATCATCGACCGCTTCCTCGATACCTTCTCGCGCTACCTCGACTCGGGTTTCGGCCTGCTGCAAGGCGAAGTGGCGTTTCTCACCGCCACGCTCATCGTCATCGACATGACCATCGCCGGCCTGTATTGGGCCATGAGCCACGCCACCGGCCAGGGCGAGGACGTGATCGCCAAGCTGCTTCGCAAGGTGCTCTACGTCGGTGCGTTCGCCTACATCATCGGCAACTTCAACTGGCTGGCCGGCATCGTGTTCCGCTCGTTCGCCGGCCTGGGCCTGACGGCCACCGGCTCGGCCATCACGATGGAGAACTTCCTGCAACCGGGGCGGCTGGCGAAGACCGGCATCGACGCGGGGGCGCCGATTCTGGAACAGATCGGCGACATGGCTGGCTTCCCCGAAGTGTTCACGAACATCGACCCGATCGTGGTGATGTTCCTCGCGTGGCTAGTAGTGATCCTCTGCTTCTTCGTGCTGGCCGTGCAGCTTTTCATCACGCTGATCGAGTTCAAGCTGACCACGCTCGCCGGCTTCGTGCTGGTGCCGTTCGCCTTGTGGAACAAGACCAGCTTCCTGGCCGAGAAGGTGCTGGGCAACGTGGTATCGGCCGGTATCAAGGTGCTGGTGCTGGCCGTGATCGTCGGCATCGGCTCGGGGCTGTTCGCCGAATTCCAGACCGTGCCGGATGAGCCTTCCATCGACCATGCCCTGGTGGTGATGCTGGCCTCGCTCGCTCTGCTGGCACTGGGCATCTTCGGCCCCGGCATCGCCACCGGCCTGGTGTCCGGGGCGCCGCAGCTTGGCGCGGGCGCGATGGCCGGTGCCGCTGTCGGCGCTGTCGGCACGGGCGTTGCCATCGGTGCCGCCGCG
>NZ_CAISIQ010000248.1 GCF_903885465.1 uncultured Nevskia sp. | reverse complement strand
GGCCAGTTGCTGGCTGATGGTCCTGCCGACGAGCGCGGCGAGATTCCCAGCCGCGAGCATGTGCTGGAATTTGCCGGGCTGGTTCTGACGCAAAGCTCGATCGCCGCTGCTGGCTATATAGAAGCGATGGTCGATCAGGGCTATCTGCTGGAAACCCTGTATCTGGAACTGCTGGCGCCGGCGGCCCGCCATCTCGGCGAGTTGTGGGAACAGGATCTCTGCGATTTCGTCGATGTGACGATGGCGCTTGGCCGGGTTCAGCACGTGATCCGCGAGTTCAGCCCGGTGTTTCGCGAATCGCCGGCGGCCCGTACCGACACACGGCGCATCCTGCTCGCGCCTGCACCGGGCGAGCAGCACTCGATGGGCTTGATGATGGTCAAGGAATTCTTCATCCGCAGCGGCTGGCATGTGATCGGTGGGCCCGGCGTGCCTAGCGAGGACGTTGTGTCGCTGGCGGCTACGGAATGGTTTGACTGCGTGGGCATTTCGGCCGGTGGCGACTGCCGTCTCGAAGGGCTTGCGTCCTGGATCGCGGATTTGCGGAGCACCTCCAGGAACCGTTCGGTGTCGGTCATGCTGGGTGGTCCGCATTTCGTGGCGCATCCGGAACTGGCCGCGTTGCTGGGTGCCGATGCCACCGCTGCCGATGCCCGGGAAGCAGTTCGTCAGGCAGAAATACTCGCGGCGCGTTAGGGTTTCACCCTAATCCCGCTGTCGAGCCATTGTTCATGAGGCAAGTTTGGAAGAGATCGCCGAGACTGCGCCCCCACATGATCGACAAGGTGCCCCTGCAGTGAGCGTGTCAACGCTACCGAACGGTCGCCTCGGCAGCCTGGACGCGGAGTCCGCGGCGGATCTGATTGCGGCGGCAGCCGACGTGGCCCTGGTGCTCGATGGCGACGGCGTGATCCGCGACGTCGCGCTCGGCAGCGAAGACATGCTGCTGGAAGGCTGCCGCAAGTGGATCGGCCAGCCTTGGGCCGAAACGGTCACCGTCGAAAGCCGCGCGAAAGTCGAAACCCTGCTGCGCGAAGCGACCTCGAAAGCCGAGCGTCGCTGGCGCCAGGTCAATCATCCCTCGTCGCGCGGCTCCGATGTGCCGGTGCTTTATTCGGCCGTGCGGGTCGGCCAGAACGGTCAGGTCGTGGCCTTCGGTCGCGATCTCCGCCCAAACGCCCAATTGCAGCAAAGGCTGGTCGATGCCCAGCAATCGATGGAGCGCGACTACTGGCGCCTGCGCCATGTCGAGACGCGCTATCGCCTGCTGTTCATGTCCTCGCTTGAAGCGGTGTTGATCATCGATGCGGCAACGCAGAAGATCGTCGAAGCCAATCCGGCCGCTGGCGAACTGCTCGGCGAGAACGCGCGCAAGGTCGTCGGCCGCAGTTTTCCCGAAGGTTTCGATACCGAGAGCACCAGTACCATCGGCCTGCTGCTGGCGCGCGCCCGCGCTGTCGGCCGCGGTGACGATACCCGCGTGCGCTTGAGCAGCGATGCCCGCGAGTTCCTGATCGCCGCCTCGCTGTTTTCGCAGGAAAATGGCTCGTTCTTCCTGGTTCGCCTGGCGCCGGTGCGTGGCGACAGCGGCGAAGCGGCGGTGCCGCGTTCGATCGTCAAGGTCATGGAAAGCCTTCCGGATGGCTTCGTCGTCACCGATCTCGAAGGACAGGTGATCACAGCCAATCGCGCGTTCGTCGATCTGGCGCAGACGGTCAGCGAGGCGCAGTTGCGCGGCGAATCGCTGGAGCGCTGGCTCGGCCGGTCCGGTGTCGATTTCAGCGTACTGATCGGCAGCATTCGCCAGCATGGCTCGGTTCGGCTGTTCTCGACCGTGCTCCGTGGCGAGCACGGCGCGACCAGCGATGTCGAAGTTTCGGCAGTGTCGGTGCCGCACGGTGAGCCGCCTTGTCTTGGTTTCACGATCCGCGACGTCGGCCGCCGGGCCGCTTCGTCGGTCAGTGCCCGCGTCGCTCAGGAACTGCCGCGCTCGGCGAACCAACTCACCGAACTGGTCGGCCGCGTGTCACTGAAGGAGCTGGTACGGGAATCGACCGACCTGATCGAAAAGCTGTGCATCGAAGCCGCACTCGAACTGACTCGCGACAATCGCGCGTCGGCAGCCGAAATGCTGGGCTTGAGCCGTCAGAGCCTGTACGTGAAGCTGCGCCGCTATGGCCTCGGCGATCTCGGACCCGACGAGCCGGAACCGGCCACGTGATGACCTTCCTCGGGGTTCCGATCTTCGAATGGGCGGGGCTGGCGCTTGCTCTCGGACTCGGCCTCGAAGCTTGGTTGACGATCCGTAAACCGTCCGCCTCCGAGTCGGATCGTGAGGGCGATTCCAAGGGATAGCCCTCGCTGACAGCGCCGACTGTCAGAAATAATTGACGATATTGGTTAGCAAGCGTAAACCTAGGCTTACATTCAGCCTCGGGCCAGCCTCCATTGAACGCTACGGCACTGAAACCAGCGGCACGCCCGGCCTTGTCGGCCGTGACGGAACTGCTCAAGCCAATCACCTGGTTTCCGCCGATGTGGGCATTTGGCTGCGGGGTGGTCGCTTCTGGCGAACGCCTGAGCGGTAACTGGCTGCTGATCATCGTCGGTGTGCTGATTGCCGGGCCGCTGGTCTGCGCAACTAGCCAGGCGGTCAATGACTGGTTCGATCGCGAAGTCGATGCGATCAACGAACCGAACCGGCCGATTCCTTCCGGCCGCATGCCCGGCCTCTGGGGCCTGTACATCGCCATCGGCTGGACGGTGCTGTCGATGATCGTCGCCATCGCGCTCGGTCCCTGGGGGTTTGCGGCAACAGTCGTCGGCCTGCTGCTCGCCTGGGCCTACAGCGCGCCGCCGGTTCGGCTCAAGCGCAATGGCTGGTGGGGCAATAGCGCCTGCGCGATCTGCTACGAAGGCCTGGCCTGGACCACTGGCGCCGCGGTGATGGCCGGTGGCGCTACGCCCGGCATGCGCTCGCTGGCGCTGGCTGCGCTGTATAGCGCCGGTGCCCACGGCATCATGACCCTGAACGATTTCAAATCGATCGAAGGCGACCGGATCACCGGCATCGGCTCGCTGCCGGTCCGGCTCGGTGTCGATCGCGCCGCACTCACCGCCTGCGCGGCGATGGTGTTGCCGCAAATCATCGTGATCGGCCTGCTGCTGCATTGGCAGATGCCCTTGCACGCGCTGGGCATCGGCGGCCTGCTGGCGATCCAGTTGATGATGATGCGGCGCTTTCTCTCCGCGCCCTGTCAGCAGGCGCTGTGGTACTCCGGCTTCGGCATTCCGCTGTACGTGATCGGCATGCTGGTCAGCGCCTTTGCGCTGCGGGTCAGCGGCGTCGAGGTGGCGGCATGAAGCCGAACGCGGATTACCTGGGCTGGTTCGGCATCATCCGGCTGGGCTTCGTGCAGGCCGCACTCGGCGCCATCGTGGTGATCGCGACCTCGACGATGAATCGGGTCATGGTCGTCGAACTGGCTTTGCCGGCGATGCTGCCGGGTGCGCTGGTGGCGCTGCATTACGCGGTGCAGATCCTGCGGCCGAGACTCGGCTTCGGTTCCGATATCGGCGGTCGGCGCACGCCGTGGATCATCGGTGGCATGGCGGTCCTCGGCCTCGGCGGTGTGCTCGCTGCCGCCGGCATTGCCTGGATGGCCAGCAACGTTGCGGCGGGCATTGCGCTCGCCGTGCTCGCCTTCGTGCTGATCGGCGTTGGCGTCGGCAGTGCCGGCACTTCGCTGCTGGTGCTGCTGGCCAAGCGGGTTGATCCCGGCAAGCGCGCAGCAGCGGCGACCATCGTCTGGATGATGATGATCGTCGGCTTCGTGCTGACCACGGTCATCGTCGGCGCGCTGCTCGATCCGTACTCGGCCAAGCGCCTGCTGATGATCACGGCGGCGGTCGCGGTGGCCGCACTGGCGATCACGCTGCTTGCCACTGCCGGGCTTGAAGGGCAGGGCCGCTCGAGCGGTGAAGCGGAGGCGGACAAGCCGCCGTTCATGGAGGCGCTGCGCGAGGTCTGGGCTGAATCGCGGGCGCGGCGTTTCACCATCTTCGTGTTCATGTCGATGCTCGCCTACAGCGCTCAGGATCTGATCCTGGAGCCGTTCGCCGGCAGCGTGTTCGGCTACACGCCAGGTGCTTCTACCAAGCTCGCCGGCGTGCAGCACGGTGGCGTACTGGTCGGGATGATTCTGGTGGCGCTGGCCGGTACCGGCTGGCGTGGCCGGCGCTTCGGTTCGCTGCAAGCCTGGACGGTCGGCGGCTGCGTCGCCTCCTGCGCGGCGTTGCTGGCCCTGACCGTCGGCGGCTTGACCGGCATCGGCTGGCCTTTGAAGGAAAACGTGTTCCTGCTCGGCGCCGCCAACGGTGCCTTCGCGGTCGCCGCGATCGGTTCGATGATGACTTACGCCAGCGAAGGCCGGGCCGGTCGCGAAGGCGTGCGCATGGGCCTCTGGGGCGCTGCGCAGGCGATCGCTTTCGGCCTCGGCGGCTTTGCCGGTGCGGCCGCCAGCGATGTAGCCCGTGCAGCGATCGGTGCCGATGGGCCGGCCTATGCGCTGGTCTTCGGTCTTGAATCGCTGCTGTTCTTGGTCGCTGCAAGGCTGGCCGCGCGCTTGAGCGCGGCCCCGCCATCCCGCAACTCGTTCCCCTCCCCAGCCGGCGCGCAGCTCGCCGGGCAAAAGGTATAGCCGATGACGCAAGCAGAGACCTGGGATGTCGTCGTCGTCGGTGGCGGGCCGTCAGGCGCGACTGCAGCCGATGAACTCGCCAAGCGCGGACGCAAGGTGCTGCTGCTCGATCGCGATGGCCGCATCAAACCCTGCGGCGGTGCGATTCCGCCGCGTGCGATCCGCGATTACCAGATTCCCGATGCAATGCTGGTCGCGAAAATCCGCTCGGCGCGCATGGTGTCGCCGAGCGACAAGCACGTCGACATTCCGATCGACAACGGCTTCGTCGGCATGGTCGACCGCGCTGAATTCGATGAATGGCTGCGCGCGCGTGCCGAAACCCATGGCGCCGAACGCCGCACCGGCAGTTTCGAGACGATGACGCGCGACAGCGACGGCACTGCGCTGATCCATTACCGGCCGCGTGGTGGCGAGTTGCAGCAGGTGCGTGCCCGAGCCGTGATCGGCGCTGACGGCGCGAAATCGCTGATCGCCCGCCAGCAGATTCCGGGTGCTCAGAGAATGAAGTTCGTGTTCGCCTATCACGAGATCATCCGCGCGCCGAAGCAGCTGGCCGTCGACTACGACGCCAGCCGTTGCGATGTCATCTACCGCGGCGCCCTGTCACCCGATTTCTATTCCTGGGTGTTCCCGCACGGCGATACCGTCAGCGTCGGCACCGGCAGCGCCCACAAGGGCTTTTCGATGCGTTCCTCGGTCAGCACGCTGCGCGAAACCAGCGGGCTCGCCCAATGCGAAACGCTGCGCCGCGAAGGCGCGCCGATCCCGATGAAGCCGCTGGGACGCTGGGACAATGGCCGGGATGTGGTGCTGGCCGGCGATGCTGCCGGCGTGGTCGCACCGGCGTCCGGCGAAGGCATCTATTACGCGATGCTCGGTGGCCAGCTGGCTGCCGAAGCCGTCGAGGTGCTGCTCGCCACTGGCAATGTCCGCGCCCTGAAACTGGCGCGCAAGCGCTTCATGCGAGAGCACGGCACGGTGTTCTGGGTGCTCGGCATCCTGCAGTGGTTCTGGTACGGCAGCGAGCGCCGCCGCGAAAGCTTTGTGAAGATATGCGAAGACCGCGACGTGCAGAAGCTGACTTTCGATTCCTACATGAACAAGAAACTCGAACGGAAGAAACCGATGGCTCACGTGCGCATCTTCTTCAAGGATCTCGCTCACCTGTTCGGCCTGGCGCGGGCCTGAGGACGGTACGTCACGCGCCGCGCACCATGAACGAATTCTTCGCCAGCGGCCTTGCCGTCGATCTGGTGCTGATGCTGATGGCGGCCGAAGCGGTCCTGCTGTTCGCGGTCCACCGCTACGCCGGCCGCGGCCCACCACCGGCCGATCTGATCGCCAATCTGCTGTCCGGCTTCTGTCTGCTGCTGGCCTTGCGCGCAGCGATTGCCGGCGCCGCCTGGCCCTGGCTGGCGCTGGCGCTCAGTGGTTCGCTGGTCGGCCATCTGGTCGATCTGAAACGCCGCTGGGCTTAAGCCTCGGCGGCTTTTCTGCATGGGTGGGATGTAATCACTCGCTTCCCGGCTCTGGCGCCTTCGTGTACCGTCGCGGGTGTTCTGGTGTCGCCGAATGGCGGCCCGGACCGACCAGGCACCGGCCCTTCACGGCCAATTCGCACGTCCCGGTTGAAAATCGCATTTCCGGCTTGACCGTGTGCCGTGTTGGAACGATTTCGAGGCCTTGCGACGTGCTTTCCGCTGTCACTGCCAACTGCGCTTGCAGCTCTTCCGGAGCTGCCTCATGACCCTGCGTGATCCGCACGCAGCGCAGGACCTGGGTGCGTTGTCGGCGCTGGCGCCGGAACTGGCTGAAATGCTGGTATCCGTGGCCAGCGACATCGCCCTGGTCATCGACGATCAAGGCGTGATCCAGCGCATCGCGCTCGGCGGCAGCGAGCCGGTCAAGACCATGGCCGATGAATGGGTGGGTCGCCATATGGCCGATACGGTCACCATCGAAACCCGCAAGAAGGTCGAGCAATTGCTCGCCGATGTCGCGGCCACCGGCTTGTCCCGCTCGCGGCAGGTCAATCACCCGTCCCCATTGGGGCTCGACGTGCCGATGGCGTACTCCGCCGTCCGCCTCGGACAAAGCGGGCCGCTGCTGGTCGTTGGTCGCGACTTGAGCGTGGTCTCGGCGATGCAGCAGCGCCTGGTCCATGCGCAGGCCGAGATGGAGCGCGAGTATTGGCAGCGCCGGCAGAGCGAAACCCGCTATCAGCTGCTGTTCCAGATCGCGACCGATGCGGTGCTGGTCGTCGATGCCACCTCGCTGAACGTGATCGACGCCAATCGTGCGGCAGCCCGGCTGTTCGGCCTGAGCCTCGATCAACTGATCGGCAAACGCGCCACCGTGCCGCTGCATGAAGAATCGCGCGAGGCGGTGCTTGAATTGTTCGCCTCCGCCAAGCTCAACGGCCGCGCGGCGGAAACCGACGCCGTGCTGCCGGAGCATCGCGGCATGGTTCGGGTCTCGATCACGCCACTGCGTACCGAAGCCAGCACCGCGTTGCTGATGCGCCTGAAGAGCATCGATCCGCAATGGCAGCCGCAGGCAGCGGCCAAGCTTCAGTCGCTGATGGCGATGAGCCCGGATGCCATTGTCGTCACCGACGCCGATGGCCTGGTGCAGATGGCCAATCCGGCGTTCACCGCGCTTGCCCAGGTCGAAGCCCCCTCGGCTGTCGTCGGCCGGTCGCTGGGCGAATGGCTCGGTGTCACCGCAGACGATCTCGCCTTGCTGATGAACAGCCTGCGCCGCGATGCCGTTGCCCAGCGCATCGCCACCACGGTCCGTGGCGAGCAAGGGCGGCTGATCGCCGTGGAACTGTCTGGCACCTGCCTGCGCGAGGATGACGAAGAATCATTTGGCTTCATCCTGCGTCCGGGTTACGGTAGCGGCGCCGTGCGGATGCCCGGCCTCGAACCGCCGGATCCGTCGATTCACTAAAACTCTTACGGACTAGCGGCTAGCGCCTGTTCGGGCCTGGTGGAGGGCCCGCAGTTCGGAGACGCAAGACGGATGAATGAAGCGCTCGCGAGTCCGCCGTTCGGCGAAGCCACGCTCAGCAACTGCGAGCGCGAGTTGATTCATCTCGCTGGCTCGATCCAGCCGCACGGCGTGCTGCTGACACTCGCCGAACCCGCCCTCACCATCGTCCAGGCGAGCAGCAATATCGTCTGTCTGTCGGGCCGTCCGCTGATGGCGCTGCTCGGCCAGTCGGCAGCCCAGCTCGGCGGCAATCTGTTGGCGAAAGTCCGCGCGGCACTGGTGGCCGATCTGTCCGAGCCGGCACCGCTGCGTTGTTCGATCGATGGTGCCAATGGCCGAGTCGCGATGGAGGGCACCCTGCATCGCGCCCCGCACGGCGGGCTGGTGGTCGAACTGGAACTCGCGCAGCAGGATGCCGACACCGCCTACAACCGCCGTTATGAATCGGCGAAGCCGGTGACCCAGGCAGCGATCGCCCAGGCAGTGAAGAAATTCAGCAGCGCGCCGACCATCGCCTTCCTGTCCGAAGCCGTGGTGCACTGCGTGCGCGAGACCACCGGCTACGACCGGGTCATGGTCTACAAATTCGATCCCGATGGTCACGGCGAAATCATCGCCGAGGCCCGCGATGGCAGCCTCGATTCACTGCTCGGCCATCACTATCCAGCCACCGACATTCCGCAGCGCGCCCGCGAGCTGTACATCCGCAACCGCGTGCGGGTGCTGGTCGATGTCCATTACGAACCGGTGGCGATCGTGCCGCGCCAGTTGCAGGACGGCAGCGAACTGGACATGTCCTTGTGCCACCTGCGCAGCATGTCGCCGCTGCACCTGCAGTACCTGAAGAACATGGGCGTGACCGGCACCCTGGTGGTGTCGCTGGTGCGCGAGGGCAAGCTCTGGGGGCTGATCGCCTGCCATCACTATTCGCCGCGTTACGTGCCGTACACGTCGCGGGCGGCGCTGGAACTGCTCGCCGAAGTGATCTCGACGCGCATCGCGGCAATCGAGAATTACGTGCAGTCGCAGGTCGAAGTGCTGGTCAAGCGCCTGGAGTTGCGGCTGATCGAAGCCACCTCCACCGATGGCGACTGGCGCAACGCGCTGTTCCGCAATTCACGCACCCTGCTGACGCCGGTCGATGCCACCGGTGCTGCGCTGTTCCACGACGGCGAGATCATGACGGCCGGCGATGTGCCGTCGACGCCCGATCTGCGCGCGCTGCTGGCCTGGGTATCGGCCCAGCCCGGCGAGGGCGGCGTCTACACCTGCGCTTCGGTGGTTCGCCGCAATCCGGAATTCGCGTCGATGGCCTCGACTGCGAGCGGCGTGATGGCGGTGCCGCTGTCGCCGTCGCGGCCGGACTGGCTGATGTGGTTCCGCAAGGAGCAGCCCTGCGAATACACCTGGGCTGGCGATCCGGCCAAGCCGCTGCTCAATAGTGACGATCCGCTGACCTTGTCGCCGCGCCGCTCGTTCGCGGCCTGGTCGGAGATCGTCCGCGGCACGGCGGCACCGTGGACGCGCGCCGAGGAAGTGCTGGCGAAAGCGATCGGCCAGTCGCTGAGCGACATCATCCTGCAGATCCAGGCGGTGCGGCTGCTGATTGCCCAGCATCAGCTGAATCTGGTGCGATCGCAGGTCGGCAACTCGAAAGACCCGGTGATCATCGCTGCCTCGGCCGGCCACATCCTGTACTCGAACGAAACCTTCCAGCGCCTGCCCGGCAGCCCGGCAGCCACTTTGACCACGCTGGATGATCTCGGCGGCCTGTTTCTCGAACCCGGCGAAGTCCGGGCGATGCTCAAGCGTCTGCAACAGGAGCGTCTGCCGTGGCGCGGCGAGGCCGGGCTGGTGACTTCCGGAACGGCACCGCTGCCGATCGGCATTCGTGCCGATGTGGTGCCAGGACAGGGCAGCAGCATCCTCGGTTTCATCGTCATCCTCAGCGATCTGACCGTGCATCGGCAGACCGAATCCGCACGCCAGCATTTCGAGACCACGATCCTTCAGGCCGAGCGCGATCTGGCGGCCCTCGAAGGCGGTTCCCAGCTGCGCGAGCCGGATGAGGTGATCGGCGCGATCCTCGCCAACGCCAATGTCGCGGCGATGGAAATTGCCGATGCGATCGGCGATGGCGGTGCCGTGCCGCTGCTGCGCGAGCTGGAAACCTCGACCCAGCGCGCCGCCGCGCTGTATCGCCGGCTACGTCGCTACGCGAGCGGCAGCGGCGAACGCTGAGGCAGATCGCGGTCGGCGCCCAGCGCCCTGAACAGATCGCCATGCCAGCGGAAACCGAGGCAGGCTTCATCGACGATCCGGTCTAACGCCGCTTCCAGCAACACGATGCGATCCAGCCCATCGCGGAAACACTGACCGAGCACTGCCGCACCCGGAGACGGGAACGCATAGAACGCCGTGCCTCTATCGCCTTCGAGCGACAGTGCACGACGAACGATGCGCGCCAGCATCTGGCCGCCGGCCAGATCGCCGAGATAGCGGACATAGGCGTGGGCGACGAGGCCCGGCGCATCGAGTTGCAGCAAGTGCCCTTGATAAATCTTGGCAGCCACCTGCAGCGGCAGTGAAGGCCAGTCCGCGCCGTGCAGCGTGACCAGATCGGCTTCCAGCGCCGGCAGACGCGCGAGCACGGGATCGAAGATGCAGGCAATCACCGGATCCTCAGCAAGTGCCGGCAGCCGTGCTTCCAGCGCCGCATAGATCGGCTGCAGATTGCGCAGCATCAGGCAGTAGCCGGCTCGATCCAGTGCGCCGCGCAGCAGGTTCGCGATCAGCGGACTGCCTTCGACCTCGCGATGCAGGCTGCCCGTCGCAGACCGCAGACGGGTCGCCAAGCTCGTTGACAGAGTCACTGGCTGACCACTGGAAAGCTCACCGCGATCAGCCAGCCGAACAGCAGCGCATTGCTGAAGGCCGTGATCAGCGGCTGGCCGCTGCGGCGTCCGACCCAACCGCCAAGCAAACCAAAGACGATGAACAGCAGCAGGATCACCGGCACGATGATGATCAGGAAGAACAGCTCGCCGAGGTTCAGCGCCACCGCCAGCAGTAGGGAGGCGAGCAGCAGCGCCTTGGTCAGTGCATAGGCGCCCGCAGCAGGCCGCGCGCCGCGGGTGATCCATTCGTCGATGACGAAGAACGGCAGCAGGCCGATGACCATCGCCGCGATCAGCGGCAGCCGCATCGCGATCGGCTTTACCGAAGCCACCCAGCCATCGAGTGCTGCGCCGAAGGCCAGCGTAGTGACCAGGGTCACGGCCAGCAGGCTCAGCCAGGTGTGGCGATCGAAGCGGGCCAAGCTCGGCAGCCCGTACCCGCGCCGCCTGAGCAGCAGCGCCATCAGCAATCCATAGAGCGCGAAGTGCATCGCTAGATAGCCGCCGAGCAGCAGCGGCAGCCAGTCATGCGGCAGCGGCCACAGCAGCAGCGGTGTGGCGATCGCCGGCAGGCCTGCGATACGCAGCAGGTCCCGATGACCGAGCGCCAGCCCCAGCAGCTGTGTCGAGGCTGGTGGCAGCCGTGAAGCGAGCGGCCAGGCGAGCAGGATCAGCCCACCGAACAGCAGCGCCAGCGCGCCGCCGCGGGTATCGCGCCACTTGCCAGCCGGCCGGTCGAACACCTGCGACAGCCAGGCGACGGCGGCATCCAGGCTGTCGCGCGCATACAGCACGCCGATGTGTTCGGCGCCGCGTGCCAGCACCAGACGCCGCGCGCTGCCATCGTCGAAGCGGCCGTAGGTGAAGTCTGTTTTCGGCATGCCGCCTGCGCTTTCGGTGAGGCTGGCAAAGCCTTCGTCGATCAGGGCCTGCGCTTCCAGCGCGCCATCGATGATCAGCAGATTGCGCGGCGCGGTCGTCGTCGCCCGTGGCACGAAGAGCGACACGGCAACAGTCGCCGCAATCGTCGGATCATCCATGCCGACCTGGACCACGACATCGGAAGCCATCGAATGGCCGAGCAGCGCCACCCGGCCGTCGACCTGCGGCAAGGTCCGCGCATGGGCAACGACCTGCTTCAGCGCGTCGATCAGGGCCACCGACATCGTCGGCTGATCGGCAAGCCCGCCCGGCAGCGGCAGCGGATTGCGGCCGTGACCCGGGAAATCGAAGGTGATGGCGATCTGGCCCGCGCGGGCCAGGGTGGTCGCGAACGGCTGCATCAATTGCTGCGAACCAGCGAAGCCGTGGGCGATCACCACCGCCGGCGCCGGCTTGCCGTCGGCGGGCGCATAGATGGTGATCGGAATGCTGCCGACGGCGCTGCGAGTGACCGTCAGGCCCTGTCGGGTCTCGCGTAATTGCAGGATCGCGAACACGATCATCACCAGCGCCAGCACAGCAGCCGCAGCCTGTAGCAGCGGCAGGCGGAAAGAGTTCGGGGAGGACATGCGGCAGTCTCGCCGAGGGCCGCAAGGGCCGCAAGAAACCTCGGCCAGATGGCGGTGAATTGCTGCGCCTTTGGTAAAGTCTTGCTGACGTTCGTCTGCCATGACACTTTCCCGGCACATCGTTTCGAGGACCGCCGCGCATGCCCCTGCCGTTCCCGTTTTCGGCCATCGTCGGCCAGGAAGAAATGAAGCTGGCCTTGCTGATCGCGGCGGTCGAACCGGCGATCGGTGGCGTCATGGTGTTCGGCGACCGCGGCACCGGAAAATCGACTGCGGTGCGTGCGCTCGCCGCACTCCTGCCGCCGATGGAAGCGGTGATCGGCTGTCCGTATCACTGCGCACCGGATGATCCGTCCGAGGCTTGCCAGACCAGCCTCGGCAAGCTCGGCGACGCGAAGAAGAAGACCCACAAGGTGCCGGTCCCGGTGGTCGATCTGCCGCTGGGCGCCACCGAGGATCGCGTGGTCGGCGCGCTCGATCTCGAAAAGGCGCTGGCGCAGGGCATCAAGGCTTTCGAGCCGGGCCTGCTGGCGCGCGCCAACCGCGGCTTTCTGTATGTCGACGAAGTGAACCTGCTCGAAGATCACCTCGTCGATCTGCTGATCGATGTCGCGGCCTCAGGTGAGAACGTCGTCGAGCGCGAAGGCCTGAGCATTCGCCATCCCGCGCGCTTCGTGCTGATCGGCAGCGGCAACCCGGAAGAAGGCGAACTGCGGCCACAGCTGCTCGACCGCTTCGGCCTGTCGGTCGAAGTCTCGACGCCCACCGATCTTGCGCTGCGGATCAGCGTCGTCCGCCGCCGCGACGCCTTCGAGCGCGACCGCGCCGCGTTCATCGCCGAATGGCAGAAGGAGGACGACAAGGTTCGCCGCCGGATCGTCGCCGCTCGAAAGCGCCTCGACGCCGTGACCGTGCCGGACACCGTTCTCGAACGCGCCGCCAGCCTCTGTCTGAGCCTCGGCACGGATGGCCTCAGAGGCGAGCTGACGCTGATGCGCGCCGCCCGTGCACTCGCTGCGCTCGATGGTGATGCCACCGTGGGCGACCGCCATCTGCGCCGCATCGCCGCGCCGAGCCTGCGTCATCGCCTGCGCCGCAATCCGCTCGACGATGCCGGTTCGACGGTCCGGGTCGAGCGCGCTGTTGCCCAGTTGTTCGGCGCCTGAGGCACCAGGCCATGTCGTCGGCAGACGACGAGTTCCTGCAGGCGCGCCACGACGATGCGGTCTCGGCTGCCGCGCTGTTCGCAGTCGATCCGGCGAGCCTTGGTGGCGTAGCGCTGCGTTCGCTTCCCAGCCCCGCGCGAGACGCCTGGCTGCAACTGCTGCGCGGCAGGCTGCCGGCCGATGCGCCGTGGCGGAAAGTGCCGCTGAACATTGCCGATGGCCGTCTGCTCGGCGGCCTGGATCTGTCGGCAACCCTGGCAGCAGGCCGGCCGATCGCCGAGCGCGGCCTCCTCGGTGAAGCCGATGGCGGCGTGCTGCTGCTGACCATGGCCGAACGGCTGAGCACCGGCACCGTCGCCCGTATCGCCGCGGTGCTCGATGACGGCGAGCTGCGGCTGGCGCGCGAAGGCATCGTCGGTGCGCTGCCGGCGCGGCTCGGCGTGGTCGCGCTCGATGAAAGCCTGGAGCCCGATGAAGCGCTGGCACCGGCGCTGCTCGATCGTCTGGCGTTCGCGCTCGATTTCGACGGTCTGCGTGCTATCGACGTCAGCAACAGCGGGCTCGATGCAGAAGCCATTGCTACGGCGCGCGGGCTGTTGCCCGAGGTGCGGCTGCCGGAGGCGCTGATCGAAGCGCTGGCGCATACCGCGGTCGCGCTCGGCATCGCTTCGTTGCGCGCGGTCTGGCTCGCATCGCGCGCGGCGCGTATTGCCGCAGCCCTCGATGGCCGGGTGCTCGCCAACGAGGCCGATGCCGCGATCGCCAGCCGGCTGGTGCTGGCGCCACGGGCAACGCGGCTGCCGGTCAATGAACCTCAGCCCGAGCAGCCCGAACAAGCGCCGCCCGAGCCGGGCGAGGCCGATGCACCGCCGCCGGAGGCTTCGTCGGCGCCGGATCAGGAGCCGTCCGATCAGCAGCCACTAGACGTCGAGCAGGCCATGCAGGACGTCGTGCTCGCCGCCGCTGCCGCAGCGATTCCGCCGAACCTGCTGGCGCAACTGAAAGCCGGCGGGCAGGGCGGCAAGGCGCGGGCTTCGGGCAAGTCCGGTGCACTGCAGAAAGCCGCGACGCGGGGCCGGCCGGCTGGCGCACGGCGTGGCGAGCCGCGCGCCGGCCAACGGCTGGCGATCATCGATACCTTACGCGCCGCGGCGCCTTGGCAGCGCTTGCGGCGACAGGAGCTGCTGATGCGCGGCAACGGCGATGGCAGCACGCCGCGGGTGCTGGTCCGTCGCGAGGATTTCCACGTCGCGCGGCTCGAACAGCGGCGCGAGACGACCACCATCTTCGTCGTCGATGCTTCGGGCTCGTCGGCGCTGAACCGGCTTGCCGAAGCCAAGGGCGCGGTGGAGCTACTGCTGGCCGATTGCTATGTGCGCCGCGACCGCGTCGCGGTGATCGGCTTTCGCGGGGCGATCGCCGAGCTGCTGTTGCCGCCGACGCGTTCGCTGGTCCGTGCCAAGCGCAGCCTCGCCGGCTTGCCTGGTGGTGGTGGCACGCCGCTGGCAACGGCGCTCGATGCAGCGATCGAACTTGCCGATGCGATTCGTCGTCGCGGCGAAACGCCGGGCATCGTCTTGATGACCGATGGCCGCGCCAACATCGGCCGCGATGGTGCGCCGGGCCGGGTGCAGGCCGAAGCCGATGCGTTGGCGGCATCGCGCCGGCTGCGCGCTTCCGGACATGCGACGCTGTTCGTCGATACCTCCCCGCGTCCGCAGGCGGCAGCGGCAAAACTGGCCGGCGAAATGTCCGCGTTCTATCTGCCCTTGCCGCAGGCCGATGCCCGCCAGTTGTCCGCCGCCGTGCGCGCCGTCACCCCTGCCAAGCGCTGATCCGATGACTGAACCTGCTGTTGAACCCGATGTTGAACCCGGCATCGAACCCTGGGCCCAGCGCGCGATGCTGCGCTGGCCGAACGTGCCGCATCTCTATGGCTGGCTGCGGCTCGATCGGCGCGGCCGCTGGCTGATCAAGGATGAAGTGATCAGCCGGTCGCAGATCGTCGACACCATCAATGCGAACTATGTCGCCGACGAGCGCGGCGCCTGGTATTTCCAGAACGGGCCGCAACGCGGTTATGTCGCGCTCGACGCCGCGCCCTTGATGTTGAGCGCGCCGGCCGAAGGCGATGCACTGAGCACGCATCTCGGTACGCCGGCTGGCGCCGTGTCACGCGCGGCAATCGATGAGCACGGCGGGCTCTGGCTGCTCACCGCGCGGGGTCCGGGCTGGCTCACCGATCGCGATCTGGACTGGGCCTTGCAGCGCCTGGTGTCGGATCAGGGCCCGGTCGACGAAGCGCGTCTGGCTGCGGTGCTGGCCTTGCCGCCGGGTGCGACGACCGGGCTGGCGCTCGAGCTTGAAGGCCAGCGTCTGATGCTGGAGCGGATCGACGAAGCCTGCATTCCGGCGGCGTTCGGTTTCCAGCGCGAACCGACGGCGCCGGCCACATCCTGAAACCCGCAGAAAGCCGCGCCGCATTTCCGTCGCGGTTTTCTGCAAGCTCATCTTCACTCGGCGCAGTCAAATTTCCGACGGCTCGTAGCGTCGGCAAAAAAGCCATCAGGAACAACGGCTTGATTCTGGTCCGTCGGTGGCACAGCGGTTGCAAAACAGTCTGCAAGATCATAAGCAGACGAGCATCCGCACATGGCAGCCGCCACCCCAGCAGAGGCCCCCGCAGCAGCCGCGCCGAAGAAAGGCGCGCTGCTGATTCCGATCTTCGGCGCCGCCCTGCTGTCGGCGGCCTTGTCCGGTGCGGCCGTGTTCTTTCTGGCACCGAAGCCGGCTGCCGCACCTGCGCATGAACAGAGTGCCGAAGCCGGTGCCGAAGCGGCTGCTGAAGCTCATGGCGAAGCCGCGGCTGAAGGCCATGAGGCCGGCGACAAGGACGGCAAGAAAGGCGCGGCCAACTATCTGCCGCTGACGCCGGCCTTCGTCGTCAACATCAATGACGGCGACGCCAGCCACTTCCTGCAAGTGGAAATCGAACTGTCGGCCCGCAGCGCGGCGGTGGTCGACGCGCTGAAGCTGCACAACGCCCAGATCCGCAACGCGCTGCTGATGCTGCTCGGCGCCCAGAGTTCGGCCGATGTCGCCAGCCGCGAAGGCAAGGAAGCGCTGCAGAAGAAAGTGCTCGAGGAAGTCCAGCGCATCCTGACCAAGGAGACCGGCAAGCCCGGTGTCGACGCGGTCTATTTCACCAGCTTCGTCATGCAGTAAGCCGCCCGCCCTCTAGTTCGGATCGCGACCATGCAAGACCTGCTTTCACAAGACGAGATCGACGCGCTGCTGCACGGCGTCGACAGCGGCTCGGTCGCCACCGAAGCGCCGCCGGCGGCGCCGGGCGAAGCGCGCAACTTCAATTTCGCGACCCAAGACCGCATCGTCCGTGGCCGCCTGCCAACGCTCGAGATGATCAACGAGCGCTTCGCGCGCCTGTTCCGTATCGGCCTGTTCAACATGCTGCGCCGCTCGCCTGAACTGTCCGTGGTCGGCATCGAGATGGCCAAGTTCAGCGAGTACACCCATTCGCTGCTGGTGCCGACCAGCCTGAACCTGGTGCGGGTCAAGCCATTGCGCGGCACCGCGCTGTTCATCTTCGAGCCTCGCCTGGTCTATTCGGTGGTCGAAAACTTCTTCGGCGGCGACGGCAAGATCGCCACCAAGATCGAAGGCCGCGAGTTCACGCCGACCGAGATGCGCGTCGTCCAGCTGATGCTGCGTCAGGCCTTCAACGATCTGCAGGAAGCCTGGTCGCCGGTGATGGACCTCGACTTCGAATACATGAACTCGGAAGTCAATCCGCATTTCGCGAACATCGTGTCGCCGTCCGAGATCGTCGTCGTGTCGCGCTTCCGCATCGAGCTGGAAGGCGGGGGCGGCGATCTGCACATCACCTTCCCGTATTCGATGATCGAGCCGATCCGCGATCAGCTCGATACCGGCCTGCAGTCCGATCGTGTCGAGAAGGACGAGCGCTGGACGCAGAGCCTGCGCGAGCAGCTGCAGGACGCCGAAGTGGAGATCGGCAGCCAGCTCGCCACGCTCAATCTCAGCGTTCGCGAACTGCTGCAGCTCAAGCCGGGCGACGTGCTGCCGGTGAACCTGCCGAAAACCATCGATCTCTGCGTCGAGGACATGCCGGTGTTCAAGGGCACGTTCGGTTTGTCGCATGGCAATAACGCCGTGCGCATCACCGAAGTGATTCGCCGCGGCCCGCGCAGCAGCACCGTGCACTGATCGCCGCCATGAGCACCACGCCCAGCAACTCCTTCAGTACCGCCCCCCAGCAGGACGACACGATGAGCACGACCCCCCAGAGCGGTACCAATAAGGACTACGCCCGCGCCAGCTTCCAGAATCTGGAAGGCAGCGCCGCCAACGCCGGCGGTCTCGGCAACGAATTCAATCTCGACGTCATTCTCGACGTCGCCGTGACCCTGTCGATGGAAGTGGGCCGCGCCCGCATCCCGATCCGCAACCTGTTGCAGCTCAACCAGGGCTCGGTCGTCGAACTCGAACGCGCCGCCGGCGAGCCGCTCGACGTCTACGCCAACGGCACCCTGATCGCCCATGGCGAAGTGGTGGTCGTCAACGAGAAGTTCGGCGTGCGCCTGACCGATGTGGTCAGCCCGGCCGAACGCATCCGCAAGCTGAAGTAAGCGCGTCGCAGCTTTCGATGAGCACTGCTGCGGAAGCCACGATGACCAGCACGGCGCTGC
>NZ_CAISIQ010000247.1 GCF_903885465.1 uncultured Nevskia sp. | reverse complement strand
CCGTCGGCGCCAGCGCGACATTGAACTGGTCATCCACCGACAGCAGCAGTTGCAGCGCCAGCGGCAGCTGGTCCGGCAGCCGGGCTACCGCCGGCAGCACGATGGTGACCCCAACCACCAGCGGCATGGCCAGCTACACGCTGAACTGCAGCGGCGATGGCGGCAGCAGCAGTCAAACGATCACCTTGACCGTCAATCCGGCTCCGAAGCGTGGCGGGGGCGCGGTCGACTGGCTGGTCCTGCTGATCGGCGCAGCAGCAGCTGGTCTGCAGCGCAGGAAGCGAGCCGCCAAGCGCTGACGGGAACGGAGCCCTGCGTCCTGTGCGCAGGGCTCCGTTCCGTCGTCAGTTCAGGGATAGCGGCAAGACGACACGCCGACGCGCGTTCTTGCGCCAAGACCATTGGCCCAGCGATAGACGTTCTTCTCGAGAGAGGCGCTGCCCAGGTCCGTGTAGCGGCGGGTCCAGTTGACGTCATCGAAGATCATGCCGTGGACGTCCGGCTCGCAGACGGCGAACAAGCCTTCTCCGGCCGACTGGCCCAACGGCAGCAGGATCGACGCCATGCTCTTGATGAACACCTGATTGACCCAGTCATTCTGCTCAGGCGTATTCGAGTCGGATGGCTGGAAAAGTCCGGCATTGCGGATCGACACCGGATCTCGGACGTTCTGCACAGTGAAGGTCGGCGTGCGCAAGGTCGGCAATGCGTACTGGAACAGCAGGCAGCGCTCGGGCATCTTCGGATTGGCGGCCACGCAGTCGCTGTCGAACTGGGAGTTCCAGTACTGGCTGCCGCCGGCGAGTTGTTCGCGGATCGGCAGCATGTCGGGCGGCGTGCTTTTCGGAGGCATTACATCCGGAAACACGCCCGAATCCACCAGGGTCAGCACCGTTGCTGCGGGCAGCAGCGCGCGTACCCGATTGGCATTGATGAAGGCGCCGACGCCGCCAGCCGAGCCGCCGCTGAGCAGCACCACATCGCCCTTCTTGCCAACGCCATTGCGGCTGGTGAGTGACTGGATCATGGCTTCGACCACTCGCGCACCGCGAAACTGGAAATTCGCAGCGCCACCCGTCGGCCCTGTGTCACCGCTATACAGATCCGACGTGCAATACGGCAAGAAGACGCGATTCCAGGATTGGAAATTGGGATTCTTACTGCTGCTGGAAAGAATGCCGGTGCCGTTGACCGACGTCGGATAGGACATCGACGAACGCCCCTCGGGCGGACGACGGCTGCAATCGGCATCGGTGGCACAGAAACCGCCGCCGCCGAGATAGATCACCGTCTTGTTGGCATCCCGTGCCGCATTGCTGCCCACCCCGGCCTGCCAGTAGTACACCGCTGACGAGCCGTCATTACACAGTGCCAGCGGAAAAGCCTTGGTGTCGATCGGCTGGCGCTGCATGCCTGAAGCAGGCGCTGCAGCTTGCACAGTCGTTGGAACTGGCGCTGCCGAGACGGGGTGCCCGGCTACCGCCATCAAGACCGGAATAGCCAACATGCATCGGCTGACTGCGGCCACACGGATACTCGAAAGGCGCCAGCCGCTGGCGGCCAGTTTTCCTCTGGACAAGGTTCTGCTCCCTGAGACTCAAAGACGCTGAATGGCGAGGCGACAGCCGTTCTGAAGGAATCGAACCGTCTTAGGAAGCAGCATTCTGCCACAGATAACTTATTTTATTGGCGCTTTTGATATGACATTCATAGATAAGCCCACAAAATAGGAATTTAACAATTTTCCGATTCCGGCTTCGGGATGGCTGATCAGGGCTGCAAGGCGCGGAGCGCCGCAGCCAGAGCAATCGCTCAGCTCGGCTCTTCAAGCACGAAGAACGTAGCCTCCATCGCTTCGTCACGAACTGGAATCAAGGCCTGGTAGGCGGCCGAGTGATACCAGTCGTGGGCAGCGGCGGCCGATGGGAAACGGGCAACCATCGCGTTGTTCACGTCGATGGTGCCGGCCAGCGTTTCGCAGTGCTTGCCGCGGCCCAGCACGACGCCGCCGGCGGCGGCAACCGTCGGGCCGGCGGCGGCGGAGTATTCCTGCAATTTGGCAGGGTTCCTGATCTTGACCAGGGCGATCATCAAAGCGGGCATGGCGAAGTTTCCAGGTTGGCAAGCGAGCAACAGGATGCAGACGCGATGACTCAGCGGTGGTCGTAGATCGTCCGCTCGAACTTCTGGTACAGCGTCACCACCTTGGCATCCCAGAACGGCAGGATCTGGGTCAGCAGCGCGGCGGTGATGCCGGACTTCCGGTCGATGAAGAAATAGGCGTTCGGCAGACCGGCCCAGGCCAGGCTGCCGGCGGCGCGGCCTTCCGGCAGCGGCTGCTGATTGATGATGAAGCTCAGGCCCCACTTCAGATCGATGCCCGGATGCAGGTCACAATCGTTCGACAGCTGCGGGAGATGGGTCTTCAACACCGGCACCGACAACGCGCCGATATGGTTTTGGCACATCAGCTCGACCGTGGTCGGCGCGAGAATGCGATTGCCATCGAGGATGCCGCCGTTGAGGATCGCGCGGCAAAAGCGCAGGTAATGCGGCAGGCTGCCCATCAGGCCATGGCCGCCCATGTCGTGCTCGGCATCCGGCGGCAGGCCGAACGGGATCACCACCAAGCCGCCGTCCGGCAGGCGCGCATGCATGGCGCTGGCACGGGCCTGCTGCTCGGCATTGGCTTCGAAGGTGACGTCCTTCATGCCCAGCGGCGCGAAGATGTGCTTGGCCATGTAGTCGCGCAGCTTGAGGCCGCTGACCTGCTCGACCATGCGGCCGGCCCAGTCAATGCCGATGCTGTAATTCCAGGCGGTGCCCGGATCGGCAACTAGCGCCCGATCCATCGTTGCCGACGAGCCGCTGATGACGCCCGGCTTGCCGGCGTCGGTCAGTTCCTTGTCGACATCGGCATTGAAGAATTCGTAGGCGAAGCCGCTGGTGTGGGTCAGCAGATTGCGCAGCGTGATGGTGCCTTTCGGCGCGCGCAGCATCGCCTTGCCGTTGGCATCCCAGCCGGTACGCACCTGGATCTTGCCGAGCTCCGGCAGCACCTTGGCGGCAGGCGCGTCGAGATCGAGCTTGCCCTGCTCGACAAGCTGCATCGCAGCCGTACCGGTGACCGCCTTGGTCATCGATGCAAACCAGGCGAAGGTGTCGACGGTCATCGGCACCTCGCCGCCAAGCGCACGCACTCCGGCTGAACCTTCATAGAACACGCCATCGCGATCGGCGGCGACGGCGACCACGCCCGGAATCTCTCCGGCTTCGGTGCCACTTTTCAGCAGGGCGTCCAGCGCGTTGCTCAGGCTCATCGATGTTCTCCTCGTGTTCTGGTTTTAATCACGACGCCGAGTATCGCGAGCAGGCCTCACGATGGATAGAAGGGCGACTCCGTAGCTAGCTTGTAGTTCGTCCCACCCGCAGCGCTGTTGCCGGCACCAGCAGCAAGGTTGCCAGCGCGCCGAGCGCGGCGATGCCGGCCATCAGCAGCAGCCCGGCGTCGAGGGAGCCGGTCACGCCCTTCATCCAGCCCATCAAGGACGGGCTGACGAAGCCGCCGAGGATGCCGATCGAGCTGATCACGGCGATGCCGGCTGCGGCGGATTCGCGGCCGAGATAGGTCGGCGGGATCGTCCAGAACAGCACGCTGGAGAAGCTGAACACCGCACTCAGGCAGAGCAGCAGGATGGTCGGCCAGAACGCTCCGGCGACGAGTGTGGTCGCGTACAGACACGAGGTACCAAGCAGCAAGGTCAGCGCGACATGCCAGCGGCGCTCGCGCATCCGATCCGACGACGCGCTGATCAGCAGGATGCCGATGCCGCCGGCCGCATAAGGCAGCGCGCTCCAAAGGCCGACCGACGCGAGCGAGCCGACATTCAAGCCCTTGATCAGCGTCGGCAGCCAGAACGTGAAGGTGTAGACCGAGCAGGCGCAGCAGAAGTAGATACCGGCCATCACATAGGTGCGCGGGTCGGCCAGCGCGGTCAGCGCGCCGGCCCGATCGTGACTGTCGCCGGGGGTCTGATCGGCATCGAGCACGCGCTGCACCAGTTGCCGTTCGCCGGCATCGAGCCACTTCGCATGCCCGGGCCGATCGGCGAGCAGGACATAGACCAGCACGCCGAACAGCGCCGTCGGCAAGCCTTCGAGCACGAACAGCCACTGCCAGCCGGCGAGGCCATGGATGCCGTCCATGTGGGTCAGGATCGCCCCGGACAGCGGGCCACCGATCATCCCGGTGATCGGAATGCCGAACAGGAACAGGCCGGTGACGCGACCGCGCCGATGGCTCGGGTACCACCAGGTCAGGTACAGGATCACGCCGGGAAAGAAGCCGGCCTCGAACACGCCGAGCAGCAGGCGCACGCCATAGAACTGCCAGGGCTCGACGACGAACATGGTTGCCGCCGAGGTCAGGCCCCAGAGCACCATGATCCGCAGGAAGGTCAGGCGCGCGCCGATCTTCTGCATCCACAGATTGCTCGGCAGTTCGCAGAGGAAATAGCTGAGGAAGAAGATGCCGGCGCCAAGACCGTAGACGGCGTCCGAGAAGCCCAGCGACTGCTTCATCTGCAACTGCGCATAGCCGACGTTGATGCGATCGAGGAAGGCCAGCACGTAGGCGATCATGATCACCGGCACGATGCGGCGATCGATCTTGCCGTAAACGGCAGATTCGACGGCGGATTCTTCAGCAGCGGATTCAGCAATGGCCATGGCGTTCGCGGTTCTCGTCGGCTGGCGATGTTACGCAAAAGGCTTGCGCCAAAGACAGCGCCTTCGCGCGAACCCGGCGTCAGCCTCGGCAACTCAATGCATCGGCGTAGCAACCGGCTCGACGACACAGCCACCCAGCTGCGCCAGCAACCAGTCGCGATCGAGATCGCGGCCGATCAGTACCAGACGCGAACGCTGCGGCTCGAACATCCGCCAGATCGTCGACGGCGTGGCCTGGATCAAGCCCTGCACGCCCTGCACCACGATGCGGCTGCGCATGCCGGCAATCGCCAGCACGCCCTTGATCCGCCACAGCGACTCGCCGTAACGCTCGTCGATCGCCGCCAGCGCGGTCTTGAACTTGAGGCCATCGAGCGGCTGCTCGGCTTGGAAGCTGATGCTGCCGACACCCGGCGTGTGCCTCGCGGAGCCCATCGGCCGGAACACCGGCTGCGGCGTGAACACCACGCGATCGGATTGATAGCCGCGCATCTCCAGCAGCTTGTCGAACACTTCACCCCAGGGCGCATCCGGCACCGCAATGGAGTCGATCGCGGCGACGCTGTTGGCATTGCTGATCGTCGCCAGCAGCGCCGCTTCGACATCGACCGCCTGCGCGCCAGCCCGCTCGCGCAGCAGATCGATCTTGGTGACCAGGATGCGGTCGGCATAACCCAGCTGGGCCTGAGCCTCGACCGACTCCAGCAGATTACGCTGGCCGTTAACGGCATCGAACAAGCTCACCACGCCATCGAGATGGAACTTGGTCAGCAGCTCGGTCTCGGCCATGAAGGTGCGAACGATCGGGCCGGGATCGGCAAGACCGGTGGGTTCGATCAGCACATGGTCGAACTGAATCGTGCCGGCATCGCGTTGCCTGGCCAGATCGTTCAGCGCATCGGCGAGATCACCACGAACCGTGCAGCAGACGCAGCCATTGGTCAGCTGCACGATCGTTTCACCGCCGTCCTTGACCAGCAGATCGGCATCGACATTGATCTCGCCATACTCGTTCTCGATCACCGCGAAGCGTCGGCCGTGCGCCTCTTTCAGGATGCGGTTGATCAGCGTGGTCTTGCCGGAGCCGAGAAAGCCGGTCAGCACGGTGACGGGAATCGTGCGGCTTGAACTCATGACCGTTCTCCGTGGCGTCGTTCAGTCAAGCCGCACCAGTTGCTTGCCGCGGTTCTGGCCGGCGAACAAGCGCTTCAGCGCGTCGGGCGCGGCATCGAAACCTTCGGCGATGTCGACCGGGTTCTTGATCTTGCCAGCGGCCAGCCAGGGGCTCATCTCGGCCACCGCTTCATCGCTGCGCGCCAGATAGTCGAAAACCAGGAAGCCCTGCATCAAGGCGCGCTTGAGGATCAGCTGGTGGTACTGGCGGATCGGCGGCATGTCGTCGAAATTGCCGTAGCCGGCGATGGCGCCGCACATCACCACGCGGGCGCCGTCGGCAAGATTGGCCAGACCGGCGTCGAGGATGTCGCCGCCGACGTTGTCGAAGTACACGTTGATGCCATTCGGGCAGCGCTCGCGCAGTGCATCGCGGACATTGCCGGCCTTGTAGTCGATCGCATCATCGAGCCCCAGTTCCTCGCGCAGCCAGCGGCACTTGCCTTCCCCACCGGCGATACCGAGCGTGCGCAGGCCGCGCGCCTTGGCGATCTGTGCGGCGATGACGCCGGTGGCTCCGGCCGCGCCGCTGACCACCACGGTGTCGCCAGCTTGCGGCCGGCCGATGTCGAACATGCCGAAGTAGGCGGTGAGGCCGGTGATGCCGAACAGCGACAGTGCGGACGGCAAGTCGATGCTGTCTGGCAACTTGGTCACCGTGCCGAGCGCATCACGGCCATCGCTCAGGCTGTAGTCCTGCCAGCCGAAAGTGCCAGTGACCTGGTCGCCTGCCTTGAAGCCGGGATGACGCGATTCGATCACCTCGCCGCCGGTGAAGGCGCGCATCGGTTCACCGAGCGCGACTTTCTTCACGTAGGTGTCGGTGTCCATCCAGGCACGCTGCGAGGGATCGCAGGAGAACCAGCGGTTGCGGATCAGGAACTCGCCGTCGCGAATGGTCGGGATCGCAGCTTCGGATTTTTCGAAATGCTCGTGCTCGACGGCGGGGCCTTCAGGCCTGGATTTGAGCAGCCATTGGCGGTTGCGGGTGGTCATGCGAGGCAGTGGTGCTGGAGAATGAAGGCGACCACTTTAATGCTGTCTGCATCCCCTGCCGCTTTAGGGCGAACCCGCGACCATCACAACCGTCAAGACCTGAAGGAATCTTTCACGATGACCCAAGCAGACCCGATCCACCGCTGGCACGAGATGGTCCAGGCCCGGAGCCCGCGCGGGCTCGACACGATCCTGGCCGACGACGTGGTGTTTCATTCGCCGGTCGTCCATACCCCGCAAGTCGGCAAGGCGATCACCCAGAAGTACCTGACCGCTGCGTTCTTCGTGTTCTTCAATCCGAGCTTCCACTATGTCCGTGAAGTGCGCAGCGGGCTTGATGCGGTGCTGGAGTTCGAGGTGACGATCGACGGCATTCTGGTCAATGGTGTGGACATGATTCGATCGAACGAGGCGGGTTTGATCGTCGAGTTCAAGGTGATGTTGAGGCCCTTGAAGGCGATCAATCTGATTCATCAGAAGATGGGGGAGATGTTGGCGGGGGCGAAGAAGTCGTAGATCGCTTGTTTGGCGTTCTGTGCTTCGGCTGGGCTCTCTCAAGCTTCTTATTCGATAGCTTTCGACTTGATCGGTCGGTGTTGTTGTTTTCTGGCGTTGGCGCACTATTCCGCGCTGTCGCGCGGGTAACTTTCTTCGAACGCCCGAAGAAAGTCACCAAAGAAGTGCGCCCCGCGGCATGCCGCCGGAGGACGAAAAGCTGTCCTCCGGTTCCCTGTGCTTCTCGCGCTCTCCGGGGCACCGCGCCGACAGGCCATCCATGGCCTGGCAGCGCTCGACCGGCCTCCATGCCGGT
>NZ_CAISIQ010000246.1 GCF_903885465.1 uncultured Nevskia sp. | reverse complement strand
CCGACGTTCAGCAGCGACGAGCATGAGGCAAAGGGGCTGTGCTCACAGCCTGCAACCGGAGCATGCGCCTGTGGCTGACGATCCCGCCAAACCTCGTTCGATCTCTACCGCCATTGCCTCGGTCATCTCGCTGGGCAAGGACCTGGTGGCGCTGCTGCGCGACGGATCGCTGTTCATGCTCGCGGTCCTGCTTGTGGTGTTTCCGACGCAGTTCAACGCGATGCTGGTGGCGGCCGGATTCAAGGAAGGCAATGTCGCCGGCTTCAAGTGGCAGGCCTCGTTGACCGAAACCGACAGCGCGTTGCAGAAGGCGCAGGAGACGATCTCCCAGTTGCAGCGCAAGAACGAAGAGCTGGCGAAAACGCTGGGCGAAGCCAGCACGCAGATCGTCGGTGGCGATGGCCAGCTGAAGGCGCAGATCGTCGAACTGCAGCAGGGCAATCGAACCCTTTCGGAGAACGTGCAGACGGTTCAGACCAAGGTCGACGAGCGCCTGCTGTCGAATGAGCAACTGGTCGCGAGTGCTGATCGTCCGGCTGCCGCGGCGCCCGTGGAGGTGGTCACCGCGGCACCGCCACCGCCGGCCAGCCGCTATATCGTCGGCTTCCAGACTGTCGGTTTCGATACCGCGGTCCGCGAGCGGATCAATAAGGCTCTTGAGGCGCGCGGCTATCAGATCAGCGATGTGTCTGCGAGCTACGACAGCAGACCGAGTTGGTTCGCCACGCAGTCGACTGTCTTCTACTACGCAACGCCGGCGCTGCCCGCGGCGAAGGATCTGGCCGAGCGGCTGCAGCAGGAAACCGGAGTGCGCTTTGCCGTGCAGCGCGGAGCGGGTCTTGGTGTCGAGCCGAACCTGCGCAACGTGACGCTGTACGTGCACTACCTGAAGTGAGCGGTGCTCAGCGCTTGCTTGCCCGCGTCATCAGGTAGGACTGACGCACGCGGTTATCGGCAAAGTAGCTCTCGACGATGGCGACCACTTCGGCACGGAAGGCAGCGAGCCGTTCCGGTTGATCGCCGAGGGTCTGGACCACCTTGATGAACGGCGCTGCCGTGTGTTCCATGTTGGCCCCGTAATGGCGCGGGCTCAGCGCGGGGATGGTCATTTCGTCGCGATGGAATTCGACGCCGCTCACCGCATCGCCCAACCAGCGACGGATGTTCGAGGTTTCGCCCCAGCTGCTCGATGCCGCGGCACCGGGCGGGAGTGGCAGATAGCGGCCGACCAGATCGAACAGACGCCCGATGACCAGCTCCGGTGGCCAGGTCGAGAAAGCGATGCGGCCGCCGGGTTTCAGCACTCGCAGCATCTCGGCGATCGCCCGCTCCGGGCGCGGCGCGAACATGTGGCCGAACTGGCTGAGCACAACGTCGAAACTCGCATCGGCGTAGGGCAGGGCCTCGACATCGCCCTCGGTGAAATCGATCGCAGCATCGACGATTGCGGCATTGCGTCGTGCATCGACCAGCAGCGCCGGCGCAAGGTCAAGACCTTTGACGTTCGCGCCACGCAGCGCCGCAGTGAGCGCCACGACGCCGGTGCCGCAAGCGACGTCGAGCACGGCCTCGCCCGCCGTGATGCCGGCGTAACGGACCAGCGCGGCCGCGGCTGGCGTGGTGAACGGCGCAATCGGTGCGAACAGGCCCCAGCCCTCACGCTGGGCTGCCTTCATCGCGGCATACGGGTCTTCACTCGGCGACATCGGCGACCTGCAGGCTGGGCTCGTAGCGGGCAAGAATGTCGCTCAGCGTGCGGCTGATCTTCGACGACAGGCGGATCATCTCGATGCGCGGCCAGGTCTGGCGCTGACCTTCGAGCAGCATGTCGCCGATCTCGCGGTGGGTCATCGGCGACACCAGCTTCAGCGGCGATACCAGCCGGCGTTCCGGCGTGATGTTGATGTCGCCGGTGTACTGCTGCGACAGCAGATCGTGAACGATCTTGTTGACCGAGCCGGCTGTCGAGGTCGGCAGGTACTTGCCGAGCATCACGTCAGTGGATTTGAGCACGCCGCGCGCCGAGCTTTTCATCATGTCCAGCAGCGGCCGCAGATGGTTCTGCTTGAGCTTGTGGTCGCGGAACATCGGCATCAGCACCGGATTGATGTAGCTGACCGTGTAGTGGTTGGTGCCGTACAGACGGGCCAGCTGCTTGGCCGGCAGATCGGCGGCGAACACGCCGTCGATCCAGCGCGCCTTCAGATACGGCACGGTGTTGCCCTGAGCATCGCGCGCCAGCAACTGCACCGGCTCGAACAGGCCCGGCACCGCGCAGGAGGCGCGTACTGCGGAGCGGATCAGCACATGCGGCGAGGTGATCGCATTGAGCAGACGCGGGCTCTGATGACGCTCGCAGGGGCTGACCGAAATGCTGATGTTGCGGCCAGAGCGCTCGAAGGCTTCGCGGAAGGTCATGTCCGGAATCAGTCGATCGAAGGTGGCATCGAACGAGGTTGCACCGAAGAAGCGGCGCAGGCCGGTGGTGCGCTCCAGCAGGTTCGGGCTCCAGGGTTCGCCGAAGAAGATGTTCTCCGGGGTCAGGAAGCCGCGCAGTTCATCGTCACTGCGGGTACCAATCACGGCGGCGACGATGGCGCCGGCGCTGGAGCCGGAGATCACCGACGGCAGCACGCCTTCATCGAACAGCGCCTTGGCGACGCCGAAGT
>NZ_CAISIQ010000245.1 GCF_903885465.1 uncultured Nevskia sp. | reverse complement strand
TTCGTCTCCGAACACGCCAAGGTGCCGGTGATCAAGCATCTCGACGGCAACTGCCACGTCTATGTCGACCATGAGGCCGATCTCGACAAGGCGGTGTCGATCGCCGTCAACGCCAAGACGCAGCGTTACGGCACCTGCAACACGATGGAAACCTTGCTGATCGATGCCCCGATCGCCGCCAAGCTGCTGGAACTGCTGGCGCCGATCTACAGCGGCCACGACGTGGAACTGCGCGGCTGCGAACGCACCCGCCAGATCCTGCCGCAGGCCAAGGCCGCGAAGGCCGAAGACTGGGATACCGAATACCTCGCACCGATCCTGGCCGTGAAGATCGTCAACGGCATCGACGATGCGATGGACCACATCGCGCGCCACGGTTCGGCGCACACCGATGCGATCGTCACCGAGAACTACACGAAGGCGCGCCGCTTCCTGCGCGAAGTCGATTCCAGTTCGGTGATGGTCAACGCCTCGACGCGCTTCGCCGACGGCTACGAATACGGCCTCGGCGCCGAAATCGGCATCTCCACCGACAAGTTCCACGCCCGTGGCCCGGTCGGCCTCGAGGGCCTGACCTCGGTGAAATGGGTGGTGCTCGGAGATGGCAATGTCCGTTGAGCAAGCCGCATGACGGCTCGCGCTTGAAGCCGCCACGCCCTGAATGAAAGCGATCGGCTTCTTCGGCGGCACCTTCGCACCGATACACAACGGCCACCTGCGGCTCGCGATCGAGCTGCGCGATCTGCTCGGCCTCGACTGCGTTCATCTCACCCCGAGCGCCCGCCCGCCGCATCGCGCCGCCCCCGGTGTCAGTGCCGAACGGCGGCTGGAATGGGCACGGCTCGGCGTTGCCGACGAGCCCGGTCTGATCGTCGACGACCGCGAACTGCGCCGCGCACGCGCGCAGCAGCATCCGTCATACACATTCGACACGCTGGCGGCGCTCAAGGCCGAAACGCCGGACACACGCCTCCATCTGCTGCTCGGTGACGACGCCGCCAACCGCCTGCACACCTGGCACCGCTGGCGCGAACTGTTCGACCTGGCGCACCTCGTCGTCGTCCAGCGTCCGCATCCGGCCGATGTCCCGGCCGCGGAGCTGGCCGAGTTTCTGCATGACCGGACGGTGGCGTCGGTCGAAGCGCTGAGTCGTCAGTCTGCCGGCCTGTGGCTACCGGTCAGCCTGCCGCCGCTGGCGATCTCGGCCACCCGCATTCGAGCTTTGCTGCAAGCCGGCCGCAGTGTTCGCGGTCTGGTGCCTGAAGCTGTCATCCGTTCCCTGACCCCCGAGGACGTTCGCGCACTCACCATTGATGAAGACAAAGACCCCGCCCATGACTGAAAAAGCCGCTGTCAATTCCCACGCCTCGTCGACCGAGCTCGGCGCGCTGGCCGTCACTGCCCTCGAAGACCTCAAAGCGGTCGACATCAAGGTGCTCGACGTCTCGAAGCTGACCTCGATCACCGACATCATGGTGATCGCCACCGGCACCTCGAACCGCCACGCGGCTTCGCTGGCGCACAGCGTCATCGACAAGGCCAAGGAAAACGGTCACCGGCCGGTGGGCGTCGAAGGCCTGAACGAGGGCGAGTGGGTGCTGGTCAACCTCGGCGGCGTCATCATTCACGTGATGCAGGCGCAGACGCGCGCGTTCTACCAGCTCGAAAAGCTCTGGGACTTCACCCAGCGCGAACCGGCCGTGCGCAGCGCCTGAAGCGGTTCGCAGCGAGGGACTAGCCGATGCGCATCCGCCTGATCGCGATCGGCACGCGGATGCCGGACTGGATCGCGTCCGGCTACGAGGATTACGCGGCCCGGCTGCCGCGCGAGCTGAAGCTGGAACTGGTTGAACTGGCGGTCGAGCATCGCGGCAAGAATGCGGATATCCCGCGTCTGCGCGAAGCCGAGGGCGAGCGCTTGCTGAAAGCGGCCGGCGAAGCCCGGATCATCGCGTTCGATGAGCACGGCACGCAGCCGGATACCGTCGCCTGGTCGAAGTCGCTGAAAGCCTGGATGCAGGATGGCCGCGATGTCGCGCTGCTGATCGGCGGGCCGGATGGCCATGCGCCTGCGGTGCTGGCACGAGCCGATGCCAAATGGTCGCTATCGAAGCTGACCTTTCCGCATGCGCTGGTGCGAGTGATCGTCGCCGAGCAGTTGTACCGAGCCTGGAGCCTGCTCAACAACCATCCGTATCACCGCGCCTGAGCGTCCGATCCAAGACCTCAGCTACCGCGCAGGCCGCCAGCCAGCACCGCCGCCGAGATACCGCGCTGCGCGAGCAGGAACGCCGCCACCGCACCTCGACGGCCGGTATCGCAGACGCAGACCTGCAGCCGCTGACAATCCAGGGTCGACGCCTTCAATCGCAGCAGCCTCAGCGGCAGATTGACGCTACCGGACAGATGCCCCGCTTCGTATTCGCTGGGCAGCCGCACATCCAGCCATTGCGCTACGCCGGCCTGAACCTGCGCCTTCGCCGTCGCCCGATCGAGCCGGACCAGCAGAGGCTCGTTCAGCAACTCCTCGAAATCACGCCGAGCCAGGCGTTTAAGCGTGCCCGCCGTCAGCATCGTTGCGCTGGCATTGCGCGGCAGGCCGGCGATCAAGGCTTCCTCGCCGAAGCAGTCGCCAGGACCGAACTCGGCCAGGGTCAACGTCTGCTTGCTCATGCCGCGATGGACGATCCGGCAGCGGCCTTCGACGATCACGTAGAAGTAATCGCCCGCTGCGCCCTGCTCGATCACCACCTCGCCTTCAGCGACTGCGATCGTATCCAGCCGCTGGAACAGCGCCTGCAGATTCGCCGGCGGCAAGCGCTGGAACGATGGCCGCTGCAGCAGCCGGGTCATCCAGTCATCGGCCGTCACTTCGCTGATCGCCGCGACCTCGCAGGCAACACCCTGCTCCCAGGTCAGCAGCACATCGAGCAAGCCAGCGTCGACCACCAGCACTTCGACCGGGCCGACGCACACAGCCGATACATCGACCGCCGGCGGCGCCGACAGACACTGCTGCGCCCGCGCCTCGCCGGCCTTCACATCGACCAAGGTCCAGCCATTGGCATCGCGCAGGCGCACCTGGCCGCGCAGCAGATACCAGGCCTTGGTCTGCGTCTGTCCAGCCCGGAACAGCACGCTGCCAGCAGGATGCGCATGAATGGCCGCCTGCTTGGCGAGCCGCTGCAGAGACTCCGCGGCGAGCGCGCTCATCGGCACGAAGCCGGCCAGCAGTTCAGGGCCGACCGATTGAGCGGAGGTCTGCGATTGGGACATGTCCGGACCCATCAGACCCTTGAACGAATGTTGGGAAATCGAAAGGTGCAAGGACTCGCGGCGATGGCTTGAATCCTTGCACCCTTGGCCGAAAGCAGCGGTCTACTTCGCGGCCGGCTTGGCGCTTGCTGCGGCCTTGCCGCCAATCGACAGACTGTCCTTGTTCTTGGAGATCGTCGCGGCGCCGATGCCCGGCACCTTCTCCAGATCGTCGACACTCTTGAACGGCCCGTTCTTGGTCCGGTACTCGACGATCGCCGCGGCTTTCGCCGGGCCGACGCCATTCAACGTTTCCAGTGTCTTCGCATCGGCGGTATTGACATCAATCGATGCCGCCCAGACCAGCGACGAGAATGCGAGCACCACGCCAGCCAGAATTCCCTTGAGGATTTTCATGATCAACGCTCCCTTGCATGTGTGACGGAGGATTGCGTCGATGGAGGCGACTTCCGACTCTGCTCCCGTCCGGCGCGGGCCAATACTTGGCTCTCAAGGATCGGAAAACAGTGATGCAGCTCACATTAAAATCCGATCGCCAGGCGATCTGTGATCTCGATAACGCTTGCGCGTGTTGCTCTGAATCGAGCTCAGCCGCGATCGCGTGCGCTGGCAGCATGCGCCTGCAGGCCTTCGGCGTCGGCGATGGTGCCGGCGATATCGGCCAGCACTTTTGCGCCGGCCGGCGTGACTTCGATCAGGCTCGAACGCTTCTGGAATTCATAGACGCCGAGTGGATTCGAGAAGCGCGCCGCGCGCGAAGTCGGCAGCACATGGTTGGGGCCTGCGCAGTAGTCGCCGAAAGCTTCCGGCGCATGACGGCCGAGGAACACTGCACCGGCATGGCGAATGGATTCCAGCAACGCACGCGGCTCGGCGACTGACAACTCCAGATGTTCCGGCGCAATCCGATTGGAGACTTGCGCAGCTTCGGCAAGATCGCGGACCAGGATCAGCGCACCACGGCCGGCAATCGACTGACGAACGATATCGGCACGCGGCAATTCGGCGAGACGCGCGTTCATCGCCGCAAACACCGCGTCGAGATGCTCGGCACTCGGGGAGATCAAGATGCTCTGGGCGACTTCGTCGTGCTCGGCCTGGCTGAACAGATCCATCGCGATCCAGCGGGGATCGGTCAGGCCATCGCCGATGACGACGATCTCGCTCGGGCCGGCAATGGAGTCGATGCCGACTCTGCCGAACACCAGGCGCTTCGCCGCAGCGACATAGGCATTGCCGGGGCCGACGATCTTGTCGACGGCCGGGATGGTCGCGGTGCCATAGGCGAGCGCGGCAATCGCCTGCGCACCGCCGATCGTGAACACTCGATCGACACCCGCGAGATGGGCGGCACCGAGCACCACCGGATTCACTTCACCACCGCTCGCCGGCACCACCATGATCAGTTCGCCAACGCCGGCGACCTTGGCCGGGATCGCGTTCATCAGCACGCTGGATGGATACGCCGCCTTGCCGCCGGGCACGTAGAGGCCGGCACGATCCATCGCGGTGACTTTCTGGCCAAGGCGATTGCCGTGGGCGTCGCTGAACTCCCAGCCTTCGAGCTTCTGGCGTTCGGCGTAGGCGCGGATGCGTTCGGCGGCAGCTTCCAGCGCTGCACGCAGTGCCGGTTCCAGCGAATGCCAGGCGGCTTCACGCGCTGCCTTCGGGATTTCCAGTTCGGCAGCCGAGGCGATGCTGCGACGATCGAAGCGATTGGTGTAATCGACCAGCGCGGCATCACCGCGAGCGCGGATGTCGGCAATGATGTCGGCGACCACGGCGGTGACTTTCGGATCGGCTTCCGGCGCGCGATCGAGCAGCGCGCCGAGCTTCGCGTCGAAGTCCGCAGAGCTCGAATCAAGCCTGTTGATCTCAAGCATTGGCGACCGCTCCAACGAAACGATCAAGCAGCGCGCGGATCGCCGCGTGCTTCATCTTCATCGCCGCCTTGTTGACCACCAGACGCGCGCTCGACGTGAAGATGGTTTCGATCTCGACCAGACCATTGGCGCGCAAGGTGCCGCCGGTGGCGACCAGATCGACGATGACATCGGCAAGGCCCACCAGTGGTGCCAGTTCCATCGAGCCATACAGCTTGATGACCTCGACCTGTTCACCGAGCGTGGCGTAGTAGCGGCGTGTCACTTCCGGGTACTTGGTCGCCACTCGCAGGCGGCGGCCAAAGTTGTGACGCGGATTCTTCACCAGCGGCGAATCGTTCTTGGTCGCGACACTGAGGCGGCAGACCGCGAAGCCGAGATCGACCGGCTCGTACAAGGCACCACCACCGTGTTCGAGCAGGATGTCCTTGCCGACGATGCCAAGATCGGCGGCGCCGTATTCGACATAGGTGGGCACGTCGGTCGGGCGGACTTCGAGCAGTTCCACGCCCGGATCCTGGGTGGGAATGCGCAGCAGCCGGCCGGCGTCAACGGACGGCGCAATGCCCACCGCGTTCAGCAGCGGCAGGCAGTCGTCGAGGATGCGGCCTTTCGACAGGGCCAGCGTCAGGGAAGTCATGGCAGCGCGGGAGCACAAGCAGCTTGGAATAAGCCCCACATTGTAATAGCCGCTGCCGGCACCCGCTTGCATGCAGCGCTGGCTCGACGCAGGCTCGGGGCGACGATGAGCCCCGATCGACCATGACTTACCACGCGACTGTCGGCATCCGCCGCTACGTCTTCGCCTCGCTCGCAGAACTGCTGGCGAAAGCCTCACCAATGCGCTCCGGCGATGCGCTGGCCGGCGTTGCGGCGGCCAGCGCCGAGGAGCGAATGGCCGCACGCTGTGCGCTCGCCGATCTGCCGCTGACCGCTTTCCTCGACGACGCGCTGATCGCCTACGAAACCGACGAAGTCACGCGGCTGATCGTCGACACGCACGACGCTACGGCCTTCGCGACGCTGCGCAGTCTGACTGTCGGCGGCTTCCGCGACTGGCTGCTGTCCGATGCCGCAAGCAGCGCCGTGCTGGCCGCCGTCGCAACGGGCATCACGCCGGAAATGGCGGCGGCGGTGTCGAAGCTGATGCGCAATCAGGATCTGATCCTGGCAGCGAAGAAGATGCACGTGGTCACCGCGTTCCGCTCGACGATCGGCCTGCCGGGAAGGCTGGCGATCCGCCTGCAGCCGAACCATCCGACCGACGATGCCCGCGGCATCCTCGCGGCGACCTTGGATGGCTTGATGTACGGCGCCGGCGATGCCTGCATCGGCATCAATCCAGCGAGCGATGAACCGGCCAAGTTGCGAATGCTCTGGGACATGCTCGATGCGCTGATCGCCCGCTACGAGATTCCGACCCAGAGCTGCGTGCTGGCCCATGTCACGCGGCAGATCGAAGCGATCGAGCTTGGCGCGCCGGTCGATCTGGTGTTCCAGTCGGTCGGCGGGACCGAAGGCCTGAACAAGAGCTTCGGCATCAATCTGGCGCTGCTGCGCGAAGCGCAGGAAGCGGCGCTGAGCCTGAAGCGCGGCACCGTCGGCAACAACCTCATGTACTTCGAGACCGGCCAAGGGGCGGCACTTTCGGCGAACGCCCATCACGGCCTCGATCAGCAGACCTGCGAGGCGCGCGCCTACGCCGTCTGCCGCGCCTTTCAGCCATTGCTGGTCAACACCGTGGTCGGCTTCATCGGCCCGGAATATCTGTTCGACGCCAAGCAGATCATCCGCGCCGGACTGGAGGATCACTTCTGCGGCAAGTTGCTGGGCCTGCCGATGGGTGTCGACGTTTGCTACACCAATCACGCCGAAGCCGATCAGGACGACATGGATACCCTGCTGACCGTGCTCGGTGCCGCTGGCGTCAACTACGTGATGGGCGTGCCGGGCGCCGATGACGTGATGCTCGGCTACCAGAGCACCAGCTTTCACGACGGCCTGGCTCTGCGCGAAATGCTCGGCCTGAAACATGCGCCGGAGTTCGAAAGCTGGTTGCAGCGTCTGCAGTTGATCGATGCCCAGGGCCGGCTGCAGGACACGCGCAGTCTGCAGGCGCTGCCTCTGCACGAAGCGATCAATCAACTCGGCGACGGACTGAAGCGATGAGCGAACTGCCGAAGCCCGTTGCCAGCGATGCACTGGCCCCCGCCGATCCCCCAAACGATCCCTGGACCGAGCTGCGCAGCCTGACACCGGCCCGCATCGCCCTCGGCCGCAGCGGCGCTTCCTTGCCGACCCGCGAAGTGCTGGCCTTCGGCATCGCTCACGCTCAGGCCCGCGATGCGGTGCATGCCGCACTCGATGTCGATGCTTTGGCAAGCGCACTGCAGCCGCTGGGCCTGCCGATCATCCGGACGCAGAGCGCAGCAGAAACCCGCAGCGCCTATCTGGCACGACCGGACTGGGGACGCAGGCTATCGCAGGATGCGCGCAGCGCTCTGGAAGCGCTGGCCCGCAGCGATGGCCCCGACGTGCTGCTGGTGATTGCCGACGGCCTGTCGGCCGTGGCGCCGCAGCGACATGCATCGGCGCTGATATCGGCGCTGCTGCCACAGCTCGACGGGCTGCGGATCGGCCCGCTGGTGATCGCGACGCAAGCCCGCGTCGCGCTGGCCGATGGAATCGCCGAAAGCCTGGGCGCCAAGCTGGTCGTCTGCCTGATCGGCGAGCGGCCGGGACTGTCCTCGCCGGACAGCCTCGGCGCCTACATCACCTACGCGCCCAAGGTCGGCACCACCGACGAGGCGCGCATCTGCATCTCCAACATCCGCCCCGAAGGCTGCGCGATCGGCGATGCGGCGGCCTTGATCGCCGCCAGCCTGCACGCAGCGCTGGCGGTGCGGCGATCCGGCGTGGCCCTGCGCGAGCCGTCCAAGGCGCTGGATGGCGACGCTTCGACGGCAGCGGCGCTCAGCGATCAGAAACCGTAGCGGACCGTCGCCGATACGCTCGCCGGCGGGCCGTAGTACAGGTTTCCGTATTCATCGATCACGTAGTACTTCTTGTCGAGCAGGTTCTCGCCGTTGAGCTGCACAGACAGCTGCGAGGTCAGCCGGTAGCGCGCCATCAGGCCGAGCAGCGAATACGCGCGCTGACGAACTTCGCTGAAGCCGCTGGGGCTTTCGACGCTGACGTGGTTCTCGGATTGCCAGTTGACGCCGCCGCCGATGGTCAGGTCCTGCAGCGCGCCGCCCAGCCGGTAAGTGGTGAAGGTGCGCACCAGGGTGCGCGGAATGTAGCCCTTGATCGTATTGCCGTCGCCGTCTTTCATCGCGTAATGCGACACACCAATGGACAGGTTCCAGTCCTTCATCAGCTGGCCGCTGATGTCGGCTTCGACGCCGCGGGTGCGGGTGCCATCGACCTGCAGATAGGCCTGGCGGCGGCGGGTCTCGTCATCGAGCACGAAATGCCCTTCATCGATGATGGCGGCGTTGTCCTGGCGTGTGTCGAAGAAGGTCAGCGCGGTGTTCAGGCGGCTGTCGAAATGCGAGCCCTTGATGCCGGCTTCGACGCTGCGGCCGTCGAGCGGATCCAGATACTGTCCTTCCCGAGTCAGGTTGTTCTGCGGATTGAAGATCTTGGTGTAGCTGGTGAACAGCGAGAACTGCTGGCTGATATCGAGGATGGCGCCGGCGTACGGGGTCAGCTTGCGGAAGTTCTGGACGTCGGCCTCGTTGGCGCCGTAGAGGTCGAAGCGATCGCTTTTCCAGCTGCTGTAGCGCGCGCCGAGAATCACCCGCAGCGGATCGGCCAACGACAGCCGCAGCGCTGAATAGGCCGCGGACTGACGCGTGCGGTCGCGGACCACGAGGGAGCCTTCGGTAGCGAATTCCGGCTGCGGAGTAGAGCCGTCCCATTTGAAGAAATTGCCCGGATCGGCGATCTCGCCGGGCGCGAACTCATCGGTATCCAGACGCAGCCAGGAGCCGAGCGCGCCGAGCACGAACTCGTGCTTGCGCCCAAACAGATCGAACTTGCCGTTCAGGTAGGTATCCACCGAGGTCTGCCGGTTGGCGTCGTTGGCACGGTAGGCGAACGGCACCAGTCCTTCGCCGGTGACCGGGTCGGGGAAGCCGTACAGGTAATACAGATTGGACTGGCCGTCGACGATGCGGCGCTGCGCCGTGGTGCGCAGCGTCCAGCCGTTGTCGAATTCATGATCGAACTGCGCGAAGCCATTCTGGGTCCGGATGTTCCAGTAGCTGGACTGAGCGGCAGTAGTGACCGATCGCTTCCAGTCGGTGCGCGTGCCATCGCTGAAGAACAGCGGGAACGAACCCCAGGTGTTGGCCTGCGGCAAAGTCTGCTGATAACCGTAACCGACGCTGAGCCGCGTCCTTGGTGCCAGATCGGCATCGACGACGCCGTAGAACACGGTCTTCTCGTTGCTGTACAGGTCGGTGTACGAATCGGCGTTCTGATAGACGCCGACCACGCGCGCCCGGATCGTGCCCGAACGGTTCAGCGGCGTGCTGATATCGCCGACGGCGCGGTAGTTGTTCCAGGAGCCGGCAACGAAGGTAGCCTCGCCATCGAAGCTGCGGCTGTCGGCGTGCTTGCGCACCAGGTTCACGGCCGCAGACGGACTGCCGGCGCCGGTCAGCAAGCCAGTCGCGCCGCGAACGATTTCGATGCGCTCGAACAGCGCGGTATCCAGGGTGGCGTCGACGGCACTGGTGTTCTGGTCGCTGGCCACCGGAATGCCGTCGTACAGCGTGTTGTCGACCAGGAAACCGCGCGAGGTGAACACCACTCGCTCGCTGTCGTAGGCGTAGGAATAAACGCCGGTGGTGTTGTCGAGGACGCTGCGCAGCGACTGCAGATTCTGATCATCCATGCGCTGCCGCGTGATCACGGTGATCGACTGCGGCGTGTCACGCAGGCTCAGGTCCAGCTTGGTTGCCGAGTGACTTTCCTCGACGGTGTAGCCCGGCTGCGTGCTGGCCGCGACAGTGACCGTACCGAGCACGACCGGCTGCTTGTCCGCGCTGACTGTCTCGGCGGCGGGATCGTCGTCGGCGACGACCCACATCGGCCAGCCGAAGCTCAGGGCGAGCGCAATTGGGAAATGATGACGGCGGGAGCGTGCTGCGGGCATTGCGGAAATCCTTGTCGGGGGCGGTGGTCTGCCTGCCTAAAGGAGCTGCAATGTCGGTGGGTGCAGCGATAGTAGCTGACTGGGTCCGTCGAGCGTCATCTCGAGGTCAGGATTGTCTTCAGTTTCCTGACCGATCCGGGCGGCATCACTGCCGCCCGGAATCGACATCCCGCCGCGGTTTACTCGCCGGCGCCAGGGGCAGCAGCCTTGGTACGGCGCCGCGGTTTCGCGGCGGCAGGGTCAGCCGCGGGATCGGCGGCCACCGGCTCGGCAGCCTTCACCGGAGCCGCCTTCTCCACTGCCTTCGCCACCGCTTTCTTCGGCGCCTGCTTGCGCGGTGCACGCGGCGCGGCTTCGGCTTTCTTCTCGGCCACGGCTGCCGCGGGTGCTACGAAGATCGGCTCGGCTGAAACGACTACGGCGGGTGCCGGCGGCGGCGCAACGACAGGATCGGCCGCGATCGCCGGCTTCGGAATAGCCCAGGACGGCCGGCGATCATCGCGACGCGGCGCCCAATCCTTCTCGCCTTCATGGCTGGCCTGTGCTTGTGGTCTCGGCGCCGGCTGCGAGGGCGGCTGCTGAGGCGGCTTCGGCTGATGCGCACGCGGCTCATGCAGCGGCTGCGGACGTGGCTCGTGCTTCGGCTGTGCGCGCGGCGCTTCGGGCGGCGCTTCGGCGCGAACGTCGGCGATGGCTTCGGCCTTCGGCTCGAACCTGAACTCGGGCTTCGGCTCGAACTTCGCTTCAGGCTTCGATTCCGGCTTGAATTCAGGGCGCGCTTCGATCTTCTGCTCGGGCTTCACATCGCCGCCTTCGCGCACCCGTTTTTCGCGAATGAACAGCGCCCGCGAGCGGCCGGGTTCGCCGCGCTCTTCGACTTCGAACAAGGGAATTGCGGCAATCAGGTCGCTGAGCTTCTTGCGGCCGTAATTGCGCGGATCGAACTCGGGCATGCGCTTGCTGAGCAGGCTGCCAACGGCACCGAGGCCGACCCAGCCATCCTCGTCGCCGGCATCGGCAACCGCTGCGCGCAGCGGACCGAGCAGCGCCGGATCGTCGATCGGCGCACCACGCGCCGGGCGCTCGTCAGCGGACGATGAACCTTCAGCCGGCTTCGATGGCGGACGCGTGTTGTTCGGCTGCACGGGCGCAGGCGGCACCGGCTTGCCACGGCCGGGCGGTGGCACGGCGCGTTCGGCATTGCGCGGCGGCGGTGCTTCGACTGGCGTATCCGGCTCGCCGTCACGCAGCACCTCGACGAAGATGAAGCGGTCGCAGGCGCGCACGAACGGCTGCGGCGTCTTGCGCTCGCCGAAGCCGTAGACGGTGAGGCCGGATTCGCGGATGCGCGAAGCCAGGCGCGTGAAATCGGAGTCCGAGGAGACGATGCAGAAGCCATCGAAACGCTCGGTGTAGAGCAGGTCCATCGCGTCGATGATCAGCGCGCTGTCGGTCGAGTTCTTGCCCTTGGTATTGCTGAACTGCTGCATCGGCTGGATCGCGTGGCGGGCCAGCGTCTGCTTCCAGCTGCCGAGGTTCTGCGTCGTCCAGTCGCCATAGGCGCGCTTGGTGGTCGCGCGACCGTACTTGGCGACTTCGGCGAGCAGGCCGTCGATGCGCTTGGCATTGGCGTTGTCGGCGTCGATCAGGACGGCAAGCTGGGCTTGCGGGGAGGTTTCCATTGTTGTTCTCGTGATTGTTGATCGGCGCATATCGCGCGAGCGGGCGGAGCTTATCCGCTACGGCCCTATTGCAGGACTTTAAGTTCCAGCGGCTTCAATGCCGAGCCGCCGGTGACTGTGCGCCATTGGCCGGCGAAGCTGCCATCGGCATTGCCGAACAGCGTGAATTCGACCAGCAAGGCGTCGCTGCCCGCTTCGGTCTCGAACAGCTTGGCCTTGCCGTTGCGCTGCACGCGGCCTTGCAAGCGGTGATAACGGCCATCTGATTCGCGGGACCAGCTGGCGTCGACACGATCGCCGTCATAAAGGCGCTCGACGACCAGATTGATCTTCTCCTTGTCGATCGTGCCGGCATAGCTGCCCAGCCGCAGGCCCTGCTTCGGCGGCAGCGCACACACGGGTGCTGACGCTGCCGGCAACAGCGCGCAACTACCGTAAGGCCCGAGATCGGGCGCCAGCACAGTAAGCGGCAGTTTCACCTTCAGCGGCCGCAGCACGTCGAGTTCGAGTTGATCGGGTGTCGTGCAGTCCGGGCGTTCCAGCGCCAGATGATCGACCGCCAGCAGCAGCTGGTTATCGGTCAAGGTGTCGCCACGCACGGACGGCAGGCAGTCTTCGTAAACCTCGCGCTGCTCGGATTGCAGATCGTCCTTGGGGTTGAGCGTCTCCTGGAAATCGCGGATGCGCTGCACTCTCGGCGTGGCGACTTGCGTACGCAGGCGGCCATAGCCTTCCGGCGTGAACAGATCGCCGAGCAGGATCGGCAGTCCGCTGGCGACGTCGAAGTTATGCAGGTGCGAAAAGCCCACGCCACCGCGCTTGCCGCTGATGCGGATCGACAGCACCCGGCCGGTGTCGCCGATCACTTCGTAATCGAGCTCGCTCAGCGAACCGTCCTTCGGCAGGATCAGCGCGGCCTTCACATCACGGGCCGGCCGCTGCTGCAGCTCCACCGCGAACAGGTACAGATTGATCGCGCGGAAGTTGGCGCCGTTGCCGGCAAGCTTCGGGAAGCGCAGCTCGGCGCCACCGGTGGGCGATTTCGCCTTGATGCTGTCGATCAGCAGCGGCGCTGCTGCCGAAGCGCTGTTGCTGATCAGTGTCGCTGCGAGCAACAGCGTGCCCAGCGCCTTGATGCCAATGCTCATGTGTCGTCCTCTGACTTTTCCCAGCCGAAGGACGTGCCCTTGGCCTCGTTATTTGACCCGCTGAATCTTCGCGCCCAGCTGACCCAGCTTGGTCTCGATGTGCTCGTAACCGCGGTCGATATGGTAGACGCGGTCGATCGTCGTCGTGCCTTCGGCGGCGATTGCGGCCAGCACCAGCGCTGCGGAGGCACGCAGATCGGTGGCCATCACCGGCGCGCCGGTGAGCTTCTCGCGGCCGGTGACGATCGCGGTATTGCCTTCGATGCGGATG
>NZ_CAISIQ010000244.1 GCF_903885465.1 uncultured Nevskia sp. | reverse complement strand
CTCGCCAACGCGCTGGGCTATCCGATGAACTATCAGAGCTCGGCCGAGATCATGGACGAAATCGCGCGCCTGACGCCGACCTTCCACGGCGTCTCGTTCAAGAAGCTCGATGAGCTCGGCAGCGTCCAGTGGCCGTGCAACGACGAAGCGCCGCTCGGCACGCCGACCATGCACATCGACGAGTTCGTTCGCGGCAAGGGCCGCTTCCTGCTGACCGAATACGTGCCGACGCACGAAAAGGTCAACGGCAAGTTCCCGCTGATCCTGACCACCGGCCGCATCCTGTCTCAGTACAACGTCGGCGCGCAGACGCGGCGCACTTCGAACAGCGAATGGCATAGCGAAGACGTGTTCGAGATCCATCCGCACGATGCCGACGAGCGGGGTGTCAAGAACGGTGACTGGGTCGGCATCGAAAGCCGTTCCGGCAACACCGTGCTGCGCGCACGAGTCACCGATCGCGTGCAGCCGGGTGTTGTCTACACGACCTTCCACCATCCGTTCAGCGGCGCCAACGTGATCACCACCGACAACTCGGACTGGGCCACCAACTGCCCCGAATTCAAGGTCACCGCCGTGCAGGTGACGCGAGTCAGCCAGCCCAGCGAATGGCAGCGCCGCTATCGCGAGTTCAGCGACAACCAGCAGCAACTGCTGAAGCAGGCCAGCGATGCCGGTCATGTCGCGATCGCCAAGTAAGTCTTTGCCAGCTCCTGGTTCGGGGCCTGGCTCTGGGCTTGGCTCGTCGCCCGATCCGGCGACGGGCTATGCCCTGCTGCCGGTGCACGTGCAGCGCGATGGCGTGGCCCGCGATACGCAGGACTACGTGGCCGAGGAAACGCCGGTGGCGCTGATCGTCAACGGCCAGCCGCATGTGGTGATGATGGCGACGCCCGGCGATCTCGAGGATTTCGCGCTCGGTTTTTCCTTGAGCGAAGCGATCGTCGCGTCGGCCAATGATGTCGAATCGCTGACCGTGAACGCACTCGACAACGGCTACGAGATCGGCCTGCGCATTCCTGCCGAGCGGGCGGCGCTGCTTGCCGATCGCCGCCGCAATCTGGTCGGCCGCAGCGGTTGCGGACTGTGTGGCTCGGAAACCATCGCCGAAGCGATGCGCCCGGCGCCGCACGTACCGGCCGGTTTGCCGATCAGCACCGCGGCGCTGCATCGCGCGCTGCATGAACTGCGCGAGCGCCAGCCGATCAACGCGGTCACCGGCGCAACTCATGCCGCGGCCTGGGCCGATGCTGCCGGCAAGCTGTTGCTGGTGCGCGAAGACGTGGGCCGCCACAACGCGCTCGACAAGCTGATCGGCGCCATGAGCCGCGCGCGCATCGACAGCGCACGCGGCTTCGCGGTGATCACCTCACGCGCCAGCTACGAGATGGTGCTGAAGGCGGCGACCGTCGGCATGCCGCTGCTGGTGGCGATCTCCGCACCCACCGCGCTCGCCGTGCGCATGGCCGAGGAAGCCGGCCTGAGCCTGATCGGCTACGCACGCGGCGGCAATCACGTGATCTACGCCTGCCCGGCGCGCCTCAGCGACACCGCGCCGCTGCCCACCTCTACCGAAACCGTCTCTGCATGAATCCCCAGAACCTGAGCGAGATGGCGAACAACATCGCCGACTTCTTCGCAGCCGAACCGAATCACGCCGAAGCCGTGGGCGGCGTCGCCAATCACATCGACAAATTCTGGGAACCGCGCATGCAGAAGCAGTTGCGCGCCTGCATCGCCAAGGGCGAGGAGCCGGTGCATCCGCTGGTGATCGAAGCGATGCAGAAGCTCAGCCTCCCCGCGTAGGACGGGCCACGCCCGCTGCTTTGGCGAGGTTCAGCTGCGATGCCCGGCGGCCACGGGCCGCCCTGTTTCAGTCGCGATTCGAAGGTCGCTTCGCCGCTGGCTCATCCGGCGATTCCTTCATCCGCGGAATGATGTCGACCAGATTGCAGGGCCGTGTCGACGTATTCAGCTGCAGGCCGATGATCTTGTCCCAGGCCAGTTCGCAGGCGCCGCGGGAGCCCGGCAGGCAGAACACCAACCGGCCATTCGCCGAACCGGCGAACGCGCGGGACTGGATCGCCGAAGTGCCGACGTCGGCATACGACAACATCCGGAACAGCTCACCGAAGCCATCGGTGATGCGGTCGAGCAGCGGCCGCACCGCTTCCGGCACCAGATCACGGCCAGTGAGGCCGGTGCCGCCGGTGATGATGATCACGTCGACGGCCTCATCGATCAGCCAGTTCGAAAGCTGGGCGCGGATGCCGTAGCGGTCATCGCTCTTGATCAGCCGCGCCGCGAGGCGATGGCCATCGGCGGCGATGCGCTCGACCAGCAGATTCCCGGACTTGTCGTCATCGAGCGTGCGGGTGTCAGAGACAGTGAGGACGGCGATTCCAAGGCTCATCAGTGCACTCGTTCAGTCGTTGCTGCAAAACATGCGTGAGGTCGCTTCTGATTCACGCTTTCGCGTTCTTCCAGCGCAGCGCCAGCAGGCTCGGCAGCAGCACCAGCGCGCAAAGCAGGGTCATGCCGAGGCCGAGGGTCAGCAGCAAGCCCATGCTGACCATGCCCGGATGCTTGGCGAAGGCCAGATTGCCGAAGTTGACCATGGTGATCAGCGCGCCGAACAGCACGGCGCGTGCGGTGCCGGTCTTCAGCAGCGAACCATCGGCGGCCGCACGGCCACGCTGGACGAGATAGACACCGTAGTCGACGCCGACGCCGAGAATCAGCGGCAGCGCGATCACGTTGGCGAAATTGAAAGGCACGCCGGCCAGCACCGACGCGGCCACGGTCAGCAGCCCGGCCATGACCAGCGGGATCAGCACCAGCAAGGTGTCGATGACCGAGCGCAGCAGCACCAGCAGCAGCAGGGTGATGACGATGGCCGAATAGGCGAACGCCTTCTGGAACGCTTCGACCACCGACCTGCCGGCTTCGGCCTGCGTCGACGGGCCGCCGGTGGCGGTCGGTGCTACCGACTGCACGGCGGCGATGAACGCGGCTTCATCCTTGGGATTGTCGAGCACCGCGCTCGGCATCGCCTGGACGCGATACAGGCCGTCGGCACTCTTCCAGCGATCGATCAGCGAAGGCGGCAAGTCCGCAGCGGTGACCGCGCTCGCTTTCAGCGCCTCCTTCAAGCCGGCAAGCCGCGCCGGCAGGCTGCCGAGCAGATTGGCGCGCAGGCCGGCGAGCAAGGCTTTCTGTCCAGCTGCATCGCGCTTGCCGTACTCGGCGGCGAAGCCATCGAGCGCATCCTGCAGCGCTTTTGCGGCTTCAGCCTGCTTGCCGGTCTGGGCCGCGACATAAGCCGGAAGCCCGGCGCGCATCTGTTCGATCAGCGCGTAATCGTCCTCGCGCACCGCGGGTTCGGTCGGCGCCGGCGCATCGGTCAGCTGCGGACCCAGCGCGAAGCGCAGGTCTTCGAGGATCGCCAGCTTCTCTTCCTGATCGACCGGCACGAAGCTGTTCAGAGTCATCGCCCGCTTGACCTCGGGCAGCTTGCCCAGCGCCTCGGCGAGCCGGGTCGCGGTGTCCTGATCGGGAACCAGCGCGGACAGGGTCAGAGTCGGGATTTCCGGATCCTTGAGCAGATCGCGGAAGGTCATGATCGCTTCGGTCTTGGGATCGCGCAGCTTCAGTGGATCGCTGTCGAAGCGCGCGCCCGGCACCAGATAGAGCGAGCCGGCGACCAGCACGGCGGAGACGATCCAGATCGGCTTGGCATGCGAGAACGGCCAGGCCAGTAACTTCGAAAGCGTGCTGCCGATCGCCGGCGTCCAGGCCAGTTTCTTCGGATCCGGCGCCAGCAGCTGGATCAGCGCTGGCAGCAGGGTGACGGTCACGCCTAAGCTGATGATCATGCCGGCGCCGGAGATGACGCCGAGTTCGGCGATGCCGAGAAAATCGGTTGGAATGAAGGCGAAGAAGCCGAGCGAGCAGGTCATCGCGCAAACGGTCATGTAGCCACCGACATCCGAAGCCGCGACGCCCAGCGCGCCTTTCACTGCCAGCCCCTGCCCCAGCCGCTCGCGGTATTGCATGCACAGATACAGCGCGTAATCGAGGCCGAGGCCGATGTAGAGCACGCCGAATGCAACCGAGATCAGATTCAGATGGCCGACGGCGATCGCCGCGAACGCCGTGGTCAGCAGCAGGCCATAGGCCAGCGACAGGATCGTCGCCAGCATCAGCCGCAGCGAACGCAGCGCGAACCAGAGCAGCACCGCGGAAACCGTCAGCGCCAGGAACAGTGCGATGCCTGCACCCGAAAACGCGGTCTGGATTTCCTCGTGCTCCATGGCGACGGTGCCGGTAAGCCGCACCTTGAGCCCCTTCTCGGCCAGACCCAGATCGCGCACCGCGTCCCGCACTGCCTGCACCGGCAGTTCGGCCGGCAGCAAGCGCTTGAAGTCGAGCTTGGCGCCCAGTTCGATGAAGCGCCGCGAGCCCGCGAGTTCGCTGCCGCCACCACCGACCAGCGCCTGCCAGCTCAGGGGCGCATCGGCACCCTGGGTACTGCCGGCGACGCTGGTGGCGATGCCGTTGAAAGCCGGCGACAGGTCGAAATCAGTACCGACCGGCGCAGTCAGCGCGCGGCCGAGCAAGGTGAACAGGCCACGCAGGCTCGGGTCCTGATCGAGCGCACCGAGAAACGGCTGAGCGGCGGTGATGTCGTCGGCGAGCTTCTGCAGCTTGTCGGCCTCGAAGAACATCAGCCCGTTGCGGCGGAAGTAGGCTTCGGTTTCGGTGGCGAACACTTCCGAGAACACGTCGGTGCGCGGCCGCAGTTTCTCGATCAGCTGCGCTTGCGCGGCATCCATCACTTCCGGAATCCCGCCCTCGATCACCACGACCAGCGTGTGACTGAGCTTCGGAAACTGCCGATCCATCTCGATCTCGGCCTGCCGCCACGGCAGCTCCGGTGCGAGCAGATTCTGAAGATTGGTATCGATGCTCAGGTGCTTGGCCGTATACGCGGCAAAGCCAGCGCCGGCCAGCAGCGCCACGATGACCACCAGGACTGCACGACGCTGAGACGCGTCGACCAGCGCTGCGAGAAAACGACTCATCCGCCAAAAACCCCTGTGCCAGACTAGACTTCAAAACTGAACTTGCCGGGTGGAAGCGGGTCGGTATCAATGCCCGAATACCAACGCCCCGACCCTTTCCCATGAGCCCAATATTGTCGCCGATGCCGAAACGTCTCGTACTGATGCTGTGCCTGCTGCCCTCCCTGCTGTTCGGTCAGCTTGCGTTCGCCGCCGGTACGCCGGCCGATACCATCACCACGTTCCACGCGGTGCTGATCGACAACATGAAGAACGGTGCGACGCTGAAGTGCAGCGGCCGCAGCGAAAAGATCGGCGCGGCCGTCGATGCCGGCTTCGATCTGCCGTTCCTTGCCCAGCGCGTATTGCGCCGGCAGTGGAAGGATCTCAGCGAAGAACAGCGGGCCAGCTTCGTCACTACTTTTCGTGATCTGGTGCTGGCGACTTACACCAGCCAGTTCGCGCAGTTCGGTGGCGAGAAGTTCGAAACGCTGACCACCAAGGAACTGGCCGACGGCACCCGTCTGGTCAACGCCAAGTTGACGCCGGGCCGTGGCGCGCCGGTGAACTTCGACTACGTGCTGCGTGAAAGCAATGGCGCCTGGCGCATCGTCAATGTCGTCGCCGATGGTGTCAGCGATCTGGCCCTGCGCTCCAGCCAGTACGACAAGATCTACAAGGCCAACGGCTTCGACGGGCTGATTGTCCAGATCAAGCAGCAGATAGAGGCGAACAAGAAAGGCTGCTGACGCGGCCTGGTTCAGCCCTCTTCAGCCCCAGTAGAAGTGGAACGCCGCATCGGTCGGCTGCGGGCCGGGACGATCGGCATCCAACCGCGCCGTGACTGCCATCAGGCTCAGGCTATCGGCCACCAGCAAGGTTTTCAGCGCCGCTGCGTAAGCGTTACTGCTAGCCCCCGCGAACTGCCACAAGCCGAACCAGGCGGCGAGTCCCGAAGCGATCAGCAGGCCCAGCGCCAGCCAGCGCATCACTGGCGACAGGAATGCCGAAACCACCGCGAACACGCCGAGTCCGAGCAATACCGCGCCGTGCTTCAACGCCAAGGCTGAGATTGCCTCCACCGGCAGACGCGACTGACCGATCTCGAACGCGAACACATCAGGCGCCGACCAGATCCGCGCACCCAGCAGCATCAGCACCAGGCCCGACAGCAACAAGGCCGCAAACGAAATACGTGTCGTGGTTTTCATCGCCCAACCCCCATCCCTTCACCTGCATCGGCCGGATCGCCGGCCCCGTTCAACTGCTTCCCGGTTTCGCGTTGCCGCTTGCTTGCCGGTACACTATGGCAATCACCATAATATGGTGACCACCCTACATAATCGTCAGCGATGATGCAAATGCCGTTCGTCAGCTGAAGAAGGAAGGAGAACGCAATGGTGAGAACCAGTAATGCCCGTCAGGACGCCGTCGAAGCCGCTGTACGGCTGTTCCGTACTCAGGGCTATTCGGCGACCGGGCTGACCCAGCTATTGGAGGAAAGCGGCGCGCCGAAAGGCTCGTTCTACTTCCACTTTCCCGGCGGCAAGGAACAGCTGGCGCTCGAAGCGCTACAGGTGTTCGGCAGCGAGCTTCGCGGCCGTATTCAGCGGCGTGCGGCCGCAACGGCTCCGGGCGACGAGCCGGCATTCGTCCGCGCGCTGTTCGAAGCCACGGCGCGGGAGTTGGAGGCCAGCGATTACACCGCGGGCTGCGTTGCCTCGAATCTCGGCGGCGAGCTGTCGTCAGGCAATCGCACGATTGCCGACGCGGTGAATGGCGCGGTGCAAAGCTGGGTCGAAGCGATCGCCGATGGCGTCGCCAATCGCTTCGAGACCCGTGAAGCCGCGATCACTTACGCGGCGACGGTCATGGCCAGCTTGAGCGGCATGCGGACGATGGCCCGCGCTCAGCGTTCGACGGCGATGTTCGCCGCGATCGCCGACGTGCTGGTCACCAGCCTGCCGCCAGCGCCAGCCAAGAAATCGGGGTCAGATACGAATTAATCTCTCGATCTCAATGATCAGAGGCCGCCCACCAGGGCTTCAGCGCGTCCTTGGTCGACTGGTACTCGCAGCCCAGCGCTTCGGCCACCGCCTTGTAGGTAACCTGGCCGAGATGCACGTTCAGGCCTTCGCGCAGATTGGGATCGTCGAGCAGCGCGCGTTTGTAGCCCTTGTCGGCCAGCGCCAGCACGAACGGCAGGGTCGCGTTGGTCAGCGCGAAGGTCGAGGTGCGCGCCACGCCGCCCGGCATGTTCGCCACGCAGTAATGAACGATGCCTTCCTCGACATAGGTCGGATTCTGATGCGTGGTCGCCCGCGAGGTTTCGAAGCAGCCACCCTGATCGATCGCGACATCGACGATCACCGCGCCCGGCTTCATCTGCTTGAGCATCGCCCGAGTCACCAGCTTTGGCGCTGCCGCGCCCGGCACCAGCACCGCACCGATCACCAGATCAGCCTGGGTGACGGCGGTTTCGAGTGCGTCGACAGTCGAATACAGCGTGGTCAGGCGGCCATCGAACGCGGTGTCGAGCCAGGCCAGACGCGGCAGCGAGCGATCGAGGATGGTCACCTTCGCACCCATGCCGACGGCGATGCGCGCTGCGTTGTAACCAACCACGCCGCCGCCGATCACCACGACATCCCCCGGCGCCACACCGGGCACGCCGCCGAGCAGCTCGCCGTTGCCTCCCTGCGCTTTCTCCATCGCATGAGCGCCGGCCTGGATCGACATGCGACCCGCCACTTCGCTCATCGGCGCCAGCAGCGGCAGGCCGCCACGGCCATCGCTGACCGTCTCGTAGGCAATGGCCACGCAACCGGAAGCCACCAGCGCCTTGGTCTGCTCGGGATCGGGCGCCAGATGCAGATAAGTGAACAGCACCTGGCCTTCGCGCAGCATCGCGCACTCGGCGGCCTGCGGCTCCTTGACCTTCACCACCATCTCGGCTCGGGCAAAGATTTCCGTCGCAGTGTCGACCAGGCTGGCACCGGCCGCCGTATAGGCGCTATCGGCAATGCCGATGCCGACACCGGCCGATACCTGCACGATCACCTCGTGACCATGCGCCTTCAACTCGCGGACGCCGGCCGGGGTCAGGCCGACGCGGTACTCATGAACCTTGATTTCTTTCGGGACGCCAATCAGCATGGGACAACTCCTGTGATGGCCGGCAATGACCGAGTCTAGCCCAGCCTCATCCTCAGCAATCCCCGTACCGTTGCGCCTTCTCCCGGCGCTTTACCCCTCATTCATGCGTCAAACCATGCGTCGCAATATCCGCCTGCACGTTGCCCTACTGTTCGCCGTCGCCGGCCTGGGTCTAAGCCTGTACGGCGGCTACCGCCTGCAGACGATGCCGGTCTACAGCGAAAAGGATCTGGAACTGGCGACCGAGCTGAATCTGAGCCTCGACCTCGCCCGCATTCCGCCCGATCGCCAGCCGCCGGCTGAGGAACTGCCCAAGCTGCGTGAAGGCGTGCGTGCCGAAGTGGAAGCCGACATGAGCCGTGATCGCAACCTGGCCAAATCCTGGCTGCAGACCGGCCTGGTCCTGCTGGCGATGTCGGTGCTGCAGGTGCTGCTGCAGCGCTGGACCGCGCGTTCGCTGGCCCGTACCGACCGATGACGATCATGAGCAACAAGCCGGTAGCGCAGTCGCACTGGAATCTCGATGGAGTAGTCGCCGGCCTGCGTGAGCAGCGCGCGCGCTGGCGCGAGGCGCGTCACCGCAGTCTCGATTCCGGCGGCCGCGAATTTCCGGCTCGCGACGTCATGCAGACGATCATGGATCAGCTCTGCGGCGCGCTGTTTCCGATGCGCCTCGGCCCGGCCGAGCTGCGGGCGGAAAGCGAGGACTACTACGTCGGCCACACGCTCGATACCGCTCTGAATGCACTCTATGACCAGGTACAGCTGGAACTGAGCTACACGGCACGCCAGCAGGGACGCGAAGTCGCTGAAGTGCCGCAGCAGGCGCGCGACATCACCGACGCCTTCGCGGCCTATCTGCCGATTGCACGCGGCCTGCTCGATACCGATGTCGAGGCCGCCTATGAAGGCGACCCCGCCGCGCGCAGCGTCGACGAGGTGCTGCTCTGCTATCCCGGCGTGATGGCGGTGATCTATCACCGCCTTGCCCACAAGCTCTACAGACTCGAGGCACCGCTGCTGGCGCGGATCATTGCCGAGCTGTCGCACTCGGCCACCGGCATCGACATTCACCCCGGCGCGCAGATCGGTAGCCGCTTCTTCATCGATCACGGCACCGGCGTGGTGATCGGCGAGACCGCGGTGATCGGCGATCACGTGCGTCTGTATCAAGCAGTGACGCTCGGCGCGAAACGCTTCGCGGCCGCCGAGGACGGCAGCCTGATCAAGGGCCAGCCGCGCCATCCGATCGTCGAGGACGATGTGGTGATCTACGCCGGTGCCACCATCCTCGGCCGGGTCACCATCGGCAAGGGTTCGAGCATCGGCGGCAACGTCTGGCTGACCCGCAGCGTGCCGCCCGGCAGCAACATCACCCAGGCACAGTCCGAGCAGCACACCCCCAACGCGTCACCGCCAGCCGGCGTCTGACGCTCGCCCATCAGCTTGAGAAACGCAGACTGAGGAGTCCGCATGTTTCTGGTGCCCACCTATCTCGCGACCAGCCCCATCCACGGCCTCGGCGTGTTCACCCCGATGGCGATTGCCGCCGGCACCGTGGTCTGGGATCTGAACCCGGACATCGACTGGGCGATCACCCCAGCCGAACTCGAAGCGTTCCCGGAACCGTTCCGCACCCGCATTCGCCATTACAGCTATCTGAATGTCGACGGCGTCTACATGTTCTGCGGCGACAACGGCAAGTTCATGAACCACGACAACGCGCCGAACTGTTACGAGGACGACACACGGACGATCGCCGCCCGTGACATCGCCGCCGGCGAGGAACTGAGCTGCGACTATCGCGCCTTCGAGCACGCGCCCTGGGTGCACCAGCTGAAGTGATGCGCTGAACGAGGCTGACGAAACCACGCGGCGATTCAATCTCCCCGTGTTGGCCTGATTCAAGCTACGGTAAGCGCAGCCACTGTCCGGAGTCAGCCATGCTTTCGTTACTCGTCAACGATGAATCGCGTTCGATCGATGTTCCCGCCGACATGCCACTGCTCTGGGTGCTGCGCGATGTCATCGGGCTGACCGGCACCAAGTTCGGCTGCGGCATCGCCCAATGCGGCGCCTGCACGGTGCATGTCGATGGCCAGCCGATGCGCTCCTGCGTGCTGCCGGTCGGGTCCGTCGGCACGCGCGCCATCACCACCATCGAAGCGATCGGCAAGACCGACAGCGGCCAGAAGATCCAGCAGGCCTGGCTCGATATCGATGTCGTGCAATGCGGCTACTGCCAGTCCGGGCAGATCATGTCGGCCACTGCGCTGCTGAAGCACACGGCGAATCCCAGCGACGCCGATATCGACGCCGCGATGTCCGGCAACATCTGCCGCTGCGGCACCTATCCGCGCATCCGGGCGGCGATCAAGCAGGCGGCGACCGGCAAGCATGAAGTGCCGCAGACGACGCTGACCTCCGCACCGGCGAACGCCTCATGAAGGCCGTCATCGCTGAAACCGCGGGCGCTCAGGCGCTGACCAATCCTGCGCGGCGACGCGTGCTGAAGACCGGTGGTCTCGCGATCGCCTTCGTCTTCGTCGGTGGCGTCGGCAAAGCCGCTGCCGCACTCAATGCCCGACGCCAGCCTGGCGACGCAGCCGCCGCACTGGCCGACGGCAACCCACCGTTCGCGCCCAATGCCTTCATTCGCATCGATGCCGATGGCAGCGTGCGGCTGGTGATGCCGAGCGTCGAGATGGGCCAGGCGATCTACACCGGCTCGAGCATGATGCTGGCCGAAGAGCTTGGCGTCGGCATCGACCAGATCAAGGTCGCCCACGCACCGCCCAGCGAGGAGCTGTACTCGATGCCCCTGCTCGGCGGCCAGATCACCGGCGGCTCGACCAGCACTCGCGGCACCTGGCAGGTGCTGCGCGAAGCCGGCGCCGTGGCCCGGACGATGCTGGTCAGCGCGGCCGCCACCAAGTGGAAAGTCGAGCCTTCGAGTTGCACGGTCGAGCGCGGCGTGGTCTATCACCTCGCGAGTGGCCGTCAGCTCGGCTTCGCCGCGCTGGCCGTCGCCGCCGGCAAGCTGCCGATGCCGGACAAGGTGCAGCTCAAGGACCCGAAGGATTTCAAGCTGATCGGCCAGCCGCTGCGGCGTGTCGATTCCGCCGACAAGGTCGTCGGCGCAACCCAGTTCGGGCTCGATGTCCGCGTGCCGGGCATGAAGGTGGCGACGGTCAAGGCTTGCCCGACGCTCAACGGCAAGCTCCGCTCGGTCGACGACAAGACGGCACTCGCGATTCCGGGCGTGATCGCCGTGCTGCGCATCGCCGACGCAGTGGCCGTGGTCGGCGAACATTTCTGGGCCGCGAAGAAAGGCCTCGATGCGCTGAAGATCGAATGGGATCTCGGCGGCAACGCCGAGCTGACCACGCAGAAACTCCGCGATGCGCTGGCGAAAAGCTCGCTCGACGGTCCCTCGCTGATTGCCAAGGAAGTCGGCACGCGGCCGGGCGGCAAGCTCGTCGAAGCCACCTACCAGCTGCCGATGCTGGCGCACGCGACGATGGAGCCGCTGAACACCACCGTGCACGTCACGGCCGACAAATGCGAGATCTGGGTCGGCACGCAAGTCCCTACGCGGGCGGTCGCTGCGGCCGCCCAGCTGACCGGGCTGGCTCCAGAAAAGATCGAGCTGCACAACCAGTACCTCGGCGGCGGTTTCGGTCGACGCCTGGAGACCGATTCCGTCGAGCAGGCGGTGATGTTCGCCAAGCAGGTGCCCTACCCGCTCAAGGTGGTCTGGAGCCGCGAGGAAGACATCCGCCATGACCGCGTGCGGCCGATGTATCACGACCGCATTTCCGCGGTGCTCGGTGACGACGGTCTGCCGCAGTGGCTCGGTGACCGGACCAGTGGCGGCACCGTGCTCGGCCGCTGGGCGCCGGGTGGTATGCGCAAGAACGGCATCGATGCCGATGCCGTCGAATGCCTCGAGGAAACGCCTTACGCGATTCCCAACACCAGGATCGAATGGGTGCGCCACGACATGCCCGAGGGCCTGGTCGTCGGCTGGTGGCGCGGCGTCGGGCCGACCCACAATCTGTTCGTGCTTGAAAGCTTCATCGACGAACTGGCCGTGGTCGCCAAGCAGAACCCGCTCGACTATCGGCGCGCGATGCTGAAGAACAATCCGCGCTCGCTGGCGGTGCTGAATCTCGCCGCCGAAAAGATCGGCTGGGGTCAGAAGCCGCTGCCGCCGAGAGTGGGCCGCGGCATCGCGCTGGGCGAGCCTTTTGGCAGCCGGGTCTGCGCGATCATCGAAGTCGAGGTGACACCGCAGGGCGAGGTCAAGCTGCTGCGCGCCGTGCTCGCGCTCGACTGCGGCATCGCCATCAACACCAGTTCGATCGAAGCCCAGATGCAGGGCGGCCTGGTGTTCGGCTTGAGCGCCGCGCTGTTCAACAAGATCACCATCAAGGATGGCGCGATCGAGCAGAGCAACTTCCACGACTACCGCACGCTGCGTATCCACGAGACGCCGCCGATCGAGCTTTATCGCGTCGAAAGCACGGAACCCCCGGGCGGCCTCGGTGAAGTCGGCACCGCCATCGCGGCGCCGGCGCTGGCCAATGCGATCTTCGCGGCGACGGGCGTGCGGCTGCATGAACTGCCGGTTGATCGTGCACTGCTGGTTGAAGATGCCAAGGCGCTGAAGAAAGTCGTCTCCGCCGAGCCGGCGCAGACCCGGAGCGCGTCATGAAACGTCTGCTGACGGTTGTCGTGGTCCTGCTGATTATCGGCGCTGCCGGCTATGTCCTGCTCAATCGCAGCGATTCCGCCGACGGCAAGGCACCGGTACTCGCCGGCGTCTCGGCCTCGGCCGACATCCTGGCGCGCGGTGAATACCTGACCAAGGCCGCTGACTGCGTCGCCTGTCATACCGTGCCGGGCAGCGACAAGCCCTACGCCGGTGGCCTTGCCTTCAAGCTGCCGTTCGGCACCATCTACTCGACCAACATCACCGCCGATCCCGAGCACGGCATCGGTACCTGGACCGACGATCAGTTCGTACGAGCCGTGCGCGAAGGCATCCGCAACGATGGCCAGCGCATCTACCCAGCCTTCCCGTACACGTCCTACACGCTGCTGAGCCGCGACGATGTGCTGGCGATCAAGGCCTATCTGTTCAGCCTTGCGCCGATCGCCCAGGCCGACAAGCCGAACGAACTCGGCTTCCCGTTCAACCAGCGCTGGGCGATGGGCTTCTGGAACGCAGTGTTCTTCAAGAGCCAGCGTTTCGTCGCCGATGAAAAGCAATCGCCCGAGTGGAACAGCGGCGCCTATCTGGCCACCGCACTCGGACATTGCGGCGAATGCCACACGCCGAGAAACCTCGGCTTCGGGCTGAAACACGACCAGGCACTGGCCGGCGAGTCGCTGCAGGGCTGGCGTGCTTACAACATCACCTCGGACAAGGAGCACGGCATCGGCGCCTGGAGCGACAGCGAACTCGCCAGCTACCTCACCAGCGGTCATGCCGACGGTCATGCCTCGGCCGCCGGGCCGATGGGCGAAGTGGTCGAGTACAGCCTGCAGCACCTCGCCGAGCCGGATGTCGCCGCGCTGGTGACCTATCTGCGCAGCGTGCCGGCCCAGAAGGGCAAGGATCCGATTACCGTCGATCCGCAGCCGGCGCGAGCGCTGGCATCGAGCGCCCTGTTGCCGGGCAAGCGTGATGGCGATGTTGCATCGTCAGGCGAAAAACTGTTCGCAGGCGCTTGCGCCAGCTGCCATCAGTGGAACGGCAACGGCCAGCAGACCCAGCACGCCGGCCTGCTGGGCAACCGCGGCGTCAACGATGCCGAAGCCCACAACGTCACCCAGATCATCCTGAAAGGGATCGACATGCATGTCGGTGACAACCACATCTACATGCCCGGCTTCGCCGCCACCTACTCGGATACCGAGATCGCGGAACTGGCGAACTACGTCGTCGCGCAGTTCGGTAACAAGCAGGGCAAGGTCAGCCCGGCGGAGGTTGCCGAGCGGCGCGATCAGTAAGGGTCAAAGCTGGCGGCGCGCCTGCTTGCGCCGGTACGTCGCCAGCGCTCTTGCGAAGACGTAGACGTTGAGCGGAATGAGCAGGCGATACAGATAGCGCAGCATCGATCCGG
>NZ_CAISIQ010000243.1 GCF_903885465.1 uncultured Nevskia sp. | reverse complement strand
GTGGCGGCGCGCGGTCCGTTGGATGCGCACTAACCGGACGATCAGACCCATGAAATCCATGAAATTTGCCGCCGCCTGTTCCGTCACCTTGCTGATGGCCGCACTGGCACTGCCAGCCTCGGCGTTCGAGCTGAAGGTGAAGAGCGAAAATCCGCAGCTCAGCGAGGCCGCCATTCGCTCGGCCGTCGGCGCGGTTGCCGGCGAGGTCGGTCAGAACATTCCCGACGACACGAACATCAAGGTCTACGTGTACAGCAAGGCGCTGGACTCGAAGATCACCGGCCAGATGATCTATTTCCATCGCGTGCAGCTGACCAAGGCGGTCAGCGGCGGCGAGCCGTACCCGGTCAGCGCCTGGCTGCCGGTGAAGACCGTGGAGCGCTTCGGCGTCGACGGCCCGGAACAGATTCGCGCGCAGCTCGATGCGGCGCTGCGTGATTTCTTCACCCAGATGAAGTCGATCAGCCCGCAGAAAGGCTTCGAATAAACCAGTAGCAAACCCCTTCGCGGCAGCGCTGACGACCGACTGCGGTATCCGAGCCCTATGCAGATTTACCAGCTGAACCGTCAGGGCGAGGTTCCGAAGCGCATCGATCACGTCGAGCAGCTGCCGGCGGAGGGTTTCATCTGGCTCGATTTCACCCGCAGCGATGCCATCGACTGGCCGATGTGGGCGGAGAAGCTGAGCGGCGAGAAGATCCACGACGCCCATGTCACCGACAGCTTCAACGGTGATCATCCGTCGTACTTCGACGGCACCGAAGACTACGACATGCTGATCTTCCGCGGCCTGACGCCGGAAGCCTGCGAGTCGGCCAGCAATCTGATCGTCACCAAATCGGCGGCGTTCTTCATGTTCGACCGCCTGCTGGTCACCATTCACGCAGCCGAGAACGTGTCGTTCCAGCGCGTGAAGGAGAAGTTCTGCGAGACCAAGCTGCGCTTCCCGTCGACACCGATCGGCCTGGTGCACAGCATTCTCGACATCATGGTCGACCGTTACCTGATGATCGTCGACGAGCTCGAAGACCGGCTCGAAAAACTGCAGGACGCGCTGCTCGATCCGAAAGACCCGTTCGACGACTGGCAGGAGCTGCTCAACTACCGCAAGCAGGCGCACCAGTTCGAACTGCTCTGCGAGCACAACCTGCAGACCATCGGCACCTGGCGCCGCCGCATGCGCGTGGAGCTGACCGAGAACCAGCGCGTGCGGCTGGACGATCTGGTCGAGCACCTGACGCGCGTGCAGGTGCATGGCGATGCGCTGCAGAAGGATGTGGAAGTTGCGGTGCAACTCCACTTCGCATCGATGAGTCACCGCACCAACGAGATCGTCCGCACGCTGACCGCGGTGTCGATCGTGTTCTTCCCGCTGACCCTGATCACCGGCCTCTACGGCATGAACTTCGACAACATGCCGGAACTGCACTGGAAGTACGGCTACTTCATGGTGCTGGGCTTGCTGGCGACGCTGGGATCGGGCCTGGTGTTCTGGTTGAAGCGGCGGAAGGTGTTCTGAAGTAGCCAGCCCGGATCAGGCTGCGCTTTGCAGATCTTCCCGAACCCAGCGGCCGATCTCGGCGATCGCCGCTTCCTGCTCGGCGCGCGCTACGCGAACCCGCGTCAGGTACACGGCGATGATGATCGGCTTGCCTGAGGGCGACCACAGCACGCCGACATCGCCGGCGGTGCCGGTGTCGGAAAAGCCGGTGCCGGTCTTGTCGGCCAGCCGCCAGCCCGCAGGCAGGCCGGCACGCAAGCGCTTGTCGCTGGTCTTGGTCGCGAGCATCCATTGCGTCAGCTGTTCACGGGATGCCGGCGACAGCTGGTCTTCGAGCAGCAGGCGGCGCAGGTTGGCCGTCATCGCCGCCGGTGTGCTGGTGTCGCGGACATCGCCGGGCAGTGCTTCATTGAGCAGCGGCTCGCCGCGATCGAGGCGGGAATGGGCGTCGCCGATCGAGCGCATGTAGCGGTTCCACTCGGGAATGCCGCCGGTTTCACGCAGGATCAGATTGGCTGCCGTGTTGTCGCTTTCGGTGATCGCGGCATCGCAAAGCTCGCCGAGGGTCATGCCGTCGCCGCCCAAACGCGGCTCGGTGACCGGCGACCACTCCATCAGCTCCTCGCGGCTGAACTGGATGCGACGGCTCAACTGCTCCTGACCGGCATCGACGCGGCTTAGCACCACGGCCGCCGCCAGCCACTTGAAGGTACTGCACATCGGGAAGCGCTCGTCGGCCTTGTAGCCGACCGTCCTTCCGCTGCCGACTTCGATGCAGTTCATGCCCAACCGCCCACCCAGCTTCGCTTCCAGCGCTTTGCAGCGCGCCTGGAGGCTGTCCAGCTTCCTGAATTTTTTCTGGGCGCTGAGCGGATAGCTGGACGTGGCCAAGGCCAGGCCGGCCAGGAGATTGAAAGTTCTTCTGTCCATGGATTGACCTGTCGGCTGGCTTCAGCCGGCCCGCAGCTCCGCCAGTACCGCCGCCGTCTCCGGCCGCACGCCGCGCCAGCGCTGAAACGCTTCGGCGGCCTGTTCGACGAGCATGCCGAGGCCGTCGGATAGTTTCGCTGTGCCTTCTGCCTTGGCCCAGGCCAGGAACGGCTCGGAGGCCGGCCCGTAGTTCAGGTCATAGGCGATGGCGCCCGGCGCGAACAGGCCCGGCGGCAGGCGTGGCACCGCGCCCTGATGGCCGGCGCTGGTGGCGTTCAGGACGACATCGAACTGATCGCCCTTCAGTGACAGATGAGTGCGCGGCACGATGTTGCCGAGCGGCTTCATCGCCGCGGCGATCTCTTCCGGCTTCCACGGATTGCGGTTGGAGATGGCCAGGATCGACGGTGCTTCAGCGAGCAGCGGCGCAAGGATGCCGCGCGCAGCACCGCCGGCGCCGAGCACCAGTACGCGCTTGCCCTTGACCACGACGCCGAGGTTGGCGACCAGATCGCGGACCAGGCCAGCGCCGTCGGTGTTGTCGCCCTGCCAGCCGGTTGCGGTGCGGATCAGCGTATTGACCGCGCCGGCCTGCTCGGCGGCGTCAGTCCGGCTTTCGCACAGGGCAACGGCGGCGGTCTTGTGCGGCAGGGTCAGGTTGAAACCCTGCCAGCCTTCGCCGTGGAAGCGGCTCAGCGAAGGGCCAAGCTCATCCGGGGCGATTTCGTAAGCCTCGTACAGCAGCTTCTGGCTCAGGCTTGTGGCGAACGCGGCGTGGATGCGCGGCGACTTCGAGTGCGCGACCGGCTGGCCGAGCACCCCGTAACGGCTGACTTCACGATCGACGTTGGACATCAAGCGTCCTTCAGCCACTGTGCCGCCTGCTTCGAGAAATAGCTCAGCACCATGTCGGCACCGGCACGACGGAAACAGAGCAGCGATTCCATCACCACCTTCTTCTCATCGAGCCAGCCATTCTGGGCCGCAGCCTTGAGCATCGCGTACTCGCCGCTGACCTGATACGCGGCGACCGGCACGCCGTATTCGTCCTTGATGCGGCGGATGATGTCGAGATACGGCATGCCCGGCTTGACCATGACGATGTCCGCGCCTTCGGCGATGTCCAGGCCGACTTCACGCAGCGCTTCGTCGCTGTTCGCCGGGTCCATCTGGTAGGTGCGCTTGTCGCCCTTTAGCGCCGTGGCGGTGCCGACGGCATCGCGGAACGGGCCGTAGAAGGCGCTCGCGTACTTGGCGGCGTAGCTGAGGATCATCGTGTTGTGGCGCATGTCGCGCTCCAGCACTGAGCGAATGGCGCCGACCCGGCCGTCCATCATGTCGCTCGGCGCCAGCACGTCGGCACCGGCACGAGCCAGCACCACGGCCTGCTTGCGCAGCGCTTCCAAGGTGATGTCGTTGGCGACGTAACCGGCTTCGTCGAGGATGCCGTCGTGGCCGTGGCTGGTGTACGGGTCGAGCGCGATGTCGACGATCACGCCGAGGCCCGGGCAGGCTTCCTTGACGCGGGCGATGGCGCGCGGGATCAGGCCGTCCGGGTTCAGCGATTCGCTGCCGAATTCATTCTTCAGCGCCGGCGGAATGACCGGGAACATCGCCACCGCGCTGATGCCGAGCGCGGCCAGCTCGCGGCATTCGGCGACCAGCTCGTCGAGATTGCGGCGCACTTGACCGGGCATCGAGGTGATCGGCCCGCGCAGATCGCCTTCGGCGACGAACAGCGGCTGGATCAACTGGCCGGCGGCCAGACGCGTTTCGCGGCTCAGCTCGCGGGAAAAGGCGGCGGCACGCAGGCGGCGCGGACGAGTAGCGGGATAGGCACTGTGGACCACGGCAGTCTCGCAAGCTGGGGAGGCGGGATTATAGTCGCCGGCCATCGCGATCAGCCTGAGCCCTGCTTGGCAAGGCTCATCGACACTTGCACCAGCACGTCACCCGTTGCGCCAGAACGGCGCACGAGCTTGTTATGCTCGGCGAATGTCACCCCTCCGCTTCTTCAGGTCCGAAGTCTGATGAGTTCCGCCAACGCCGATCCAGAACGCCTGATCCGCCTGCTCGCGGAAACCGGCGCCGGCAACCAGCGCGCCTTTGCGCAGCTCTACCAGGCTTGCAGCTCGCATCTGTACGCCTTGCTGCTGCGTATGTTGAAACGTCGGGATTGGGCCGATGAAGCCTTGCAGGATTGTTTCTTGCGGGTTTGGCAGAAAGCCGACACCTACGCACCCGAGAAGGGCGCGCCGTTGACCTGGCTGCTGACCGTCGCGCGTTATCGCGCACTGGACCTGCTGCGCATGAAGCGGCCGGAAGTCGAGATGCCGGAGGAAGGTGAAGAAGCTCCCATGACCTTCGCCGATCTTGGACAAAGTCCCGAGGACGGGGCCGTGGAGCGGGAAGGAATGGGCAAGTTGCACGAGTGCATGAAGGACCTGCAGGACGAACAGAAGCGCAGCGTGCTGCTGGCTTACTACGAGGGCTATACGCATCAGGAACTGGCGCGGCAGATGAACGCGCCACTGGGTACGGTGAAGAGCTGGGTGCGCCGCGGTCTGTCGCGCCTTCGTGAATGTCTGGATCGGTGAGCAACGGCAAGCCATGAAGTACGACAACGCCAAGCTGCGCCAGATGCTCGCTGCCGAGTACGTGCTCGGCACGCTGCGCGGTCGCGCCCGCCGCCGTTTCGAGCGCCTCGCAAGCGCCGATGCCGCCACGCGCGCCGAAATCCGTTTCTGGGAAACGCGCCTCGCCGGTCTCGCAGCCAACCTCGCGCCGCAGACGCCGCCGCCGGCGATCTGGCAGAACCTCGAACAGCAGATCGGCCTCGAACGGCCGAGCACCGTGACGCCGATCCGCACGCCGGCCCCGGCGCCAAGCAAGATGCCGACACGCGCCGCCAATGACAGCCCGCCACCCGCGCCGCTGTGGCGCATCTTCGCCGGCCTTGCCACCGCTGCAGCCGTCGTCATCGCCGTGCTGATCGGCACCCGCGTGCCGCTGCCGGGAACGGCTCCCGTGCCGGTTGCCGCCGCCCCCGCCACGCCGGAGCCGACGCAGCTTGCGTCGACGGTCTACGTGTCGCTGCTGAAGCTGCCGGAATCGACGATGCAGTGGACGCTCAGCGTCCACCCGGAAGCTGATGAAGTGAAGGCGGTGGCCAGCGGCGAGTATCCGAAGCTGGGCGAGCACAGCCTGGAGCTGTGGCTGATCACCGACGCCGGCCCGGTGTCGCTCGGCCTGCTGCCAACCACTGGCAGCGGCACCATGAAGATGCCGGCCGGCATCAAGGGCGATCAGCTGACCCTGGCGGTCAGCCTGGAACCGGTCGGTGGTTCGCCGACCGGCCAGCCGACCGGCCCGGTGCTGACTTCGGGACCCGCGATCAAGGCGGTCTGAAGCTCTACAGGCGGTATCGAAGGCGGCGCCCTGGAATTCTCTGGGCGCCGTTTTCGTTTCTGGCCTGCGCTGCCGCTGGCAACCATCGGCGCTGATCGGTACCTTCCCGGTTCGCCAAGAACAAACCGCAACGAAAAACGCCATGACCGAACCCAGACCGAAGACCGCGCTGCTCGCCATCGACCAGGGCACCACCAGCACGCGGGCGATCGTCTTCGATCGGCTGGGCAACAAGCTCGGCGTGTCGCAGTGCGAGCTGCCGCAGTCATTCCCGGATTCCGGCTGGGTTGAACACGACGCTTCCCGCATCTGGACCGATACCCTGGCCTGCGCCAAGGGCGCGCTCGCCGAGGCCGGGCTTCCGGCCAGCGATCTCGCCGCGATCGGCATCACCAACCAGCGCGAAACCACGGTGGTCTGGGATCGCAAGACCGGCGAGCCGATCCACCCGGCGATCGTCTGGCAGGACCGCCGCACCGCCACCTTCTGCGACGAGAACAGTGCGGCCTTCCTCGAGCAGAAGCTGAACATCAGCACCGGCCTGCTGCTCGATCCGTATTTCTCGGCAACCAAGATCGCCTGGATGCTCGACCACGTCGACGGCGCCCGTGCCCGCGCCGAAGCCGGCGAGCTGGCCTTCGGCACCATCGACTGCTGGCTGCTCTGGAAGCTGACCGGCGGCAAGGTGCACGCCACCGACGCCACCAACGCCTCGCGCACCCTGCTCTACAACCTGCACACCGCGGACTGGGACGACCAGCTGCTGGCCTTCTTCAAGCTGCCGCGCTCGCTGCTGCCCGAGGTGCGCGATTCAGCCGCCGACTACGGCCAGACCGACGCCGAATTACTGGGCAGCGCGGTGACCATCGGCGCGCTGGTCGGCGATCAGCAGGCGGCCACCGTCGGCCAGGCCTGCTTCCAGCCCGGCATGATCAAGAGCACTTACGGCACCGGCTGCTTCGTGGTGCTGAACACCGGCGACAAGGCGGTGCAGTCCGAACACCGTTTGCTGAGCACGGTCGGCTACCGTCTGAAGGGCGAAACGACCCACGCGCTGGAAGGTTCGATCTTCGTTGCTGGCGCCGCCGTGCAATGGCTGCGCGACGCCGTGCACCTGATCGGCTCCGCTGCCGAAACCGAAGCGCTGGCGAAGACCATCCCGGACACCCAGGGCGTCTATCTGGTGCCGGCCTTCACCGGCCTCGGCGCGCCCTACTGGGACCCGCGCGCGCGCGGCGCGATCCTCGGCCTGACTCGCGATTCCGGCATCGCCCACATCGTTCGCGCCGCACTGGAATCGGTCTGCTACCAGACCCGCGATCTGCTCGATGCGATGGCCAAGGACGCGATCGCGCCGACCGAACTGCGAGTCGACGGCGGCATGGCGGTCAACGACTGGCTGATGCAGTTTCTTGCCGACATCGTCCGGGTCACGGTGGTCCGTCCGCAGACGGTGGAAACCACGGCGCTCGGCGCCGCCCTGCTCGCCGGCCTTACTTCCGGGGTCTACGAGTCGCTGGACGAGATCGCAGCACTTTGGCGCGCCGATGCCCGCTTCGAGCCGCAGATGGACGCCAAGCGCGCCGACGCGCTGTACGCCGGCTGGGTGGCCGCCGTGGCGCGGACGCGCTCGGCGGCGGCCTGATCTTCAAGCAGCGCGGGCTGTCTGCTTGAGCAGGCTTTCGGCCGGAATGCCGAGACTGGCGTGCAGGCCGGTGATCATCCGCAAGGTCAGCGGCCGCGTCCGGTTCAGCACTTCATAAACACGGTTCCTGGCACCAATGACCGGTACCAGATCATCGATGCTCAAGCCCTGCTGTTCCATCTGGAACTTGATCGCGTCCACGGCGTCCGGCAGCTCCATCGGGAAGTGTTTGCGCTCCCAAGCTTCCACCAGGGTCACCATGACGTCCAGCCGCTCGCCCTCGGGCGAATTCGCTTCGGCACTCATCAAGGACTCGATGCCCTGCAGGGCGCTGCGGTAATCGGCGTCGGTACGGATGGGCTTGATGTTCATGGCGATCTCAGATGGTCTGTACGTCGATCTGATCGTATTGCCGGTGAGTACCGACGAAACGGATGTAAACGACGCGATAGGGGTAATTGATCCAGACGACGATGCGGTATTTGTTGCCAGCAATGTTGAAGACCACGCGACCATCGCGAAGGATGCTGGCGGTACCGAAATCCGCCTTCACGTCGCCCGGCTGTGCCCAATCGGCTTTCTGCAGCAGCCGATACCAGGCAAGCGCCGGGGCCTCGGCATCGCGATATTCAGGACGTTCGACCCAGAAAGCTTTCAAGGTCGACAGCGCGATCACTCTCATCGCGGCAATTTAGTCCCGAATTGGGACTATTTCAAGTGCCGGACTTCACTCTCGACACGATGCGTCGCTGCATCCCGTTCTCGGTAAAGAACTGGACGATTTCCGGCAGCATCCGCTCCGGCTTGGTGCGCAGTTCGAGGATCGATCGGGCTTCGATGAACTTGGCGTTCGGCAGCTGCCGGGCGAGTGCCGCGGCATCGTCGAACGGGTGCAGGAAATCGCCGGTGTGGCCGATGATCAGGGTCGGCATGGTCATCGCGCGGCGGGCGGCGATCTCGGGCACCACCGGGCCAACGAGGATGCCGTGCAGCACCGCGCCCAGTTCTTCCGGCGCCATCGACAGCAGGTTCATCAGGCTGATGCCGGTGTTGTTTTTCGGCCGCGGCATCGCTCGCCAGAACTTGGCCCACAGACGCACCAGCGGTTTGGCGCGGCGCACGGTGACCAGCAGCGGCGCGAACAGGATCGCCGCCGACGGCGTTGCCCATTCCATCACCGGCATCTCGATGAACAGCGCGCGCACCCGGTTCGGCGCCAGTGCGGCGACGTGCAGGCTGACATCGGCACCGAGCGACAAACCACCGATCACGGCCTGGCGCACCTGCAGATGATCGAGCAGGGCGATGACCTGCTTGGCGTAGAGATCGAAGCGGTGCAGGGTCGGATCATGCGGCCGGTCGCTGCGGCCATGGCCGAGTAGATCGAGCAGCACCACGCGGAAGCCGGCATTAGCCAGCGCGCAGCCGAGATCGCGGTTGACGTGGGCATCGAGCAGCAGGCCGTGCAGCAGCACCACAGTCTGCGGGCCGGCGCCGTGCACCTCGTAGGACAGGCGATGTTCGCCGTACTCGAAATGGCGCAGTTCGTAGATCACATCAGGCTCCGGCAGGACGGGCGCAGGTCGCGCCGCATTACTGTAACGCCCGCGCAACGATGTCTGCGATTGCTGCGCTTTGCACCGTTGGCGCTCGGTTGCGCAGTGCAACAAGCGGGGTTAAGTTGCCGGCCGTGAACACCGCACCCCCGAACATGACCTCCGCCTTGGCATGAAGATCGTGATCCTGGGTGCCGGCCAGGTCGGTTCGACACTGGCCGAGAACCTGGCCCGTGAAGCGAACGACATCACCGTCGTCGATGCCAGCCGTGCGGCGCTGAACGCACTCCAGGAACGCCTGGATATCCGCACCGTGCTGGGCCATGCCTCGCACCCGGATACCCTGCGCCGCGCCGGCGTCAACGATGCCGACATGATCATCGCGGTCACCGACAGCGACGAGACCAACATGCTCGCCTGCCGGATCAGCCAGACGCTGTTCCATACGCCGACCAAGATCGCCCGGGTTCGCGCCGCCGAATATCTGAACGAGGAAGACCGGCTGTTCCTGCCCGATGCGCTGAGCGTCGACATGCGGATCAGCCCCGAGCAGCTGGTCACCGAAGCGATCCTGCGGCTGATCGAGTATCCGGGTGCGCTGCAGGTGGTCGATTTCGCTGACGGAAAGGTGCAGCTGGTCGGCGTGCGCGCCTATTACGGCGGGCCGCTGGTCGGCAACGAACTGAAGGAACTGCCGTCGCATCTGCCGGCCGGCGTCGATGCCCGCGTGGCGGCGATCTACCGGCGCGGCAAGCCGATCATCCCCGAAGGATCGACGATCATCGAGGCCGACGACGAAGTGTTCTTCGTCGGCGCCAAGGTGCACATCCCGAAGATCATGGCCGAGCTGCGCAAGGCCGATCGCCCGGTGAAGCGGGTGATGCTCGCTGGCGGCGGCAACATCGGCATGCGTCTGGCGCGCGCGCTGGAAAAGAAGCTGCAGGTGAAGATCATCGAGCGCAACAGCGAACGCGCGCGTTATCTGTCCGAGCAGCTGAACCACGTCGTGGTGCTGGCCGGTGATGCCGCCAACGAGGCGCTGCTCGAAGAAGAGAACATCGAGGACACCGACGTCTTCTGTGCGGTCACCAATGACGACGAAGCGAACATCCTGTCGGCAATGCTGGCCAAGCGGCTTGGTGCACGGCGGGTGCTGTCGCTGATCAACCGGCTGGCTTACGTCGATCTGGTGGAAGGCGGGGCGATCGATATCGCCGTATCGCCACAGCAGGCCACGGTGTCAGCGCTGCTCGCCCACGTGCGGCGCGGCGATGTCGCCAAGGTGCATTCCCTGCGTCGCGGCGCTGCGGAAGCGATCGAAGCGGTGGCGCATGGCGATCGCCACAATTCGAAGGTGGTCGGCCGCCGGCTCGACGAGGTCAAGCTGCCGCCGGGCACCACGATCGGCGCGATCGTCCGCGGTGACGCGGTGATCATTGCCCATCGCGACGTGGTCATCGAAGCCGAGGATCACGTGATCCTGTTCATCGTCGACAAGCGCCGGACCAAGGATGTGGAGAAACTCTTTCAGGTCGGCCTGACGTTCATCTGAACGCCGCCGGCGGCGCTAATCGCGCCAGAAGGTCGGCGTCAGCAGCACCACGAGCACGAACACTTCGAGACGGCCGATCAGCATCGCCGCGGTGCAGATCCAGGTCTGGAAATCGCTCAGCGGTTGGTAACTGCCTGCCGGGCCGACGATGCCGATCCCGGGACCCATATTGTTGATCGATGCCAGCACGGCGCTGAACGAAGTCGGCAGATCCAGACCGGACAGCACCAGCAGCATGCTCAAAGTCACGATGCTGATCGTGTACAGATGGATGAAGCCGAATACCGACAGCACGGTGCGATCGGCGATCACCTGGCCGCCGACCTTCAGGGTCGATACCGAGCTCGGATGCACCAGGCTGGTCAGTTCGCGCGCGCTCTGCTTGAACAGGATCAGCAGGCGGATCATCTTGATGCCGCCGCCGGTCGATCCGGCAGAGCTCAGCACACAGGACAGCATCAGCATCCACAGGCTGGCGAAGACCGGCCACTGGCCGAAGTCGGTACTTGCCAGACCGCAGGTCAGGCCCACCGACACGACGTTGAAGAACGCGTGGCGCAGCGCCGTCCAGTAGCTGGGGTAGGAACCGAGCAGCCAGACATAAAGCGCCAGGCCAAAGCTGCTGATCACGACCAGTAGCAACATGGTGCGGATTTCGGCATCGCGCAGATACGGCCGTAACGAACGGCCTCTCCAGCAGACGAAATGGGTCGCGAAGTTGACGCCGGCAAGCAGCATGAAAATCGCGGCGATCGCTTCGATCAACGGCGAATTGAAATAGCCGATGCTGGCGTCGTGAGTCGAAAAGCCGCCGAGCGACAGCACCGAGAACGAGTGGCAGACGGCATCGAACCAGCTCATGCCGGCCACGCGGAAGGCGAACACGCAGGCCACCGTCAGGCCGGTGTAGATCAGCCAGATCGAGCGCGCCGTCTGCACGAAGCGCGGCGTCAGCTTGGAATCCTTGATCGGGCCGGTGGCTTCAGCGCGGTAGACCTGCATGCCGCCGACGCCGAGCAGCGGCAGCACCGCCATCGCCAGGCCGATGATGCCGAGGCCGCCGAGCCAGGTCAGCTCGTGCCGCCACAGGTTGTGAGCATGGGGCAAGTGATCGAGACCGGTGATCACCGTGGCGCCGGTGGTAGTGACGCCGGACATGGTCTCGAAGTAGGCATCGGTGAACGACATGCCGAGCCCGAGGATCATCGGCACCGTGGCCGTGGCCGCGACCAGCATCCAGATCAGCGCCACCAGCAGGAAACCGTCGCGCGATTTCAGTTCCCGGCGATGCCAGCGGCCGACGATCCACATCACGAAACCGACCGCGAAATTGATCGCGGCACCCGCCACGAACGGCGGCAGCGCGCCTTCGTCGAAATACAGCGACACCCCGATCGGCGGCAGGAAAGCCACCGAAAATGCCATCAGCAGAATGCCGAGCGGCCGGATGACGTGGAGCAGATCCTTCAGCAAGGCTAGCGGTCGGCAGCGGGGGACAGCCGCAGTTTACAACGGGTGCCGCGCGGCTCCGCCTAGCAGCGGCTTTCCGTAAACTGCGCGGCGACCGCCCGACCATCGCCGCTTATGTCCGTCTTCACCAAAGTCAGCCACGCCGAACTCGAAGCCTTCCTGCACCAGTACGATCTGGGCACGCTGCTCGGCTTCACTGGCATCGGCGAGGGCATCGAGAACACCAATTATTTCGTCGACACCAGCCGCAGTCGCTGGGTACTGACCCTGTTCGAGCGCCTGAACTACGACGATCTGCCGTTCTTCCTCGGCCTGATGGAACACCTGGCGCGCCACGGTTATCCGAGCGCCCTGCCGGTGGCCGACAACAATGGCCAGACGCTGAAGGCGCTGAACGGCAAGCCGGCCGCGCTGGTCGCCAGGCTCACCGGCCAGAGCGTGCTGTTTCCGTCGCTGGCGCAGTGCGCAGCCGTCGGCCATGCGCTGGGCGAACTGCACAAGCTCACCGCCAGCTACACCGGCACCTGCTTCAACGCGCGCGGTGTTGAATGGCGTCGCAAGACCGGCGAAACCCTGCTGCCGCATGTTGCCGACGACGCCCGTGCACTGATCGCCGATGAACTCGAAGCGCAGTCCCGTCTCGATCTCGCCGCCCTGCCACAAGGCGTGATCCACGCCGACCTGTTCAAGGACAACGTGCTGTTCGTCGACGAGCGCCTGACCGGCGTCATCGACTTCTACTACGCCTGCAACGACGCCCTGCTCTACGACCTGGCCGTGACCTTGAACGACTGGTGCGCCGAGCCTGATGGCAGCCTCGACCGTGCCCATGCGGCGGCGCTGCTATCCGCCTATCGCGCCTGCCGACCGCCGACCGCCGCGGAAACCAAAGCCTGGCCGCTGGTGCTGCGCGCCGCCGCGTTCCGCTTCTACCTGTCCCGCCTGTACGACTGGACCTTCCCCCGCGAAGGCGACCTCGTCCACATCAAGGACCCGGAGCCGTATCGGCGGATTCTCGAGCATCACCGTGGGCAGACGTCGCCGACGCTATAGGCGCCGCGCTCAGCAGCAACGCGGATTCGCCGCACTCCCATAGCGCGCGTCCTGCCGCTCGCGAAAGAACTCGGCATAGCTCATCACCGGTTCGCCCGGATGCGTGGTTTCGCGGTGCCGGACATAGGTTGCGTAGTCCGGCACGCCGACCGCCAGATTGGCGGTCTCGGCCGCCTTCTTCCACGCGGCATGCAGCCGCGCGATCAGGCTGGAATCGGGCGCTTCAGGCCGCGGCCGGCGCATCGTCGATCGACACGTAAGGCGCTTCGATTGCCGTCGGCACGCGGCTGCGCCAGCTGGCGATTGCGGTGCGCACGGCGAGCACGAAGACGATCACCACCACCGACATGAACAGCAGCGCCAGGCCGGCGTCGATGCGATCGTTGAGGACGATCTGCTGCATCTGGCCGATCGACTTGGCCGGCGCCAGCAGTTCGCCCTTGGCCAGCGCGCTGCCGAACTTGTCGGCATGGGCGAGGAAGCCGATGCGCGGGTTGGCCGAGAACACTTTCAGCCAGCCGGCCGTCAGGGTGCAGATCAGCAGCCAGACCATCGGCACGGCGACGATCCAGACATAGCGCTCGCGCTTCATCTTGATCAGCACCACGGTGGCGAAGATCAGGGCGATGCCGGCGAGCATCTGGTTGGCGATGCCGAACAGCGGCCACAGCGAGTTGATGCCGCCGAGCGGATCGGTGACGCCCTGGTACAGGAACCAGCCCCAGCCAGACACGCAGATCGTGGTCGCCACGCCGTTGGCCAGCCAGCTGCGGGTGTTCTTCATCGGCGCGTACGCGCTGCCGATGAAGTCCTGGATCATGAAGCGACCGATGCGGGTACCGGCGTCGATCGTGGTCAGGATGAACAGCGCTTCGAACAGGATCGCGTAGTGGTACCAGAAGGCCATCGAGGCGATCCCCGGCACCAGGTGATGAAGGATCTGCGCCATGCCCACGGCGAGCGTCGGCGCGCCACCGGCGCGGGACAGGATGGTGGTTTCGCCGATGTCCTTCGCGGTCTGCGTCAGCAGATCCGGCGTGACCACGAAGCCCCAGTTGGCGATTGCCGTCGCAGCGGATTCCGCCGTGGTGCCCAGCACCGCAGCGGGTGTATTCATCGCGAAATAGATGCCGGGTTCGAGGATGCAGGCGGCGGTCAGCGCCATGACCGCGACGGCCGCTTCCATCAGCATGCTGCCGTAGCCGATCGGCCTGGCGTGGCTCTCGCTGGCGAGCATCTTCGGCGTGGTGCCGCTGGACACCATGGCGTGGAAACCGCTGACTGCGCCGCAGGCGATGGTGATGAACAGGAACGGGAACATCGGCCCGGCCCAGACCGGCCCGCTGCCGTCGATGAAGCGGGTGACCGCCGGCATCTTCAGTTCGGGGGCGGAGATCAGGATCGCCACTGCGAGCACGGCGATGGTGCCGATCTTCAGGAAGGTGGACAGGTAATCGCGCGGCGCCAGCAGCAGCCAGACCGGCAGCACCGAAGCGGCGAAGCCGTAGCCGATCAGCATCCAGGCCAGGGTCTTGCCGTCATGGGTGAACGCCGCCGCCCAGGCTGGATCAGCCGCCACCTGGCCGCCAAGCAGCACGGAAGCGATCAGCAGCGCCACGCCAATCAAGGACACCTCGCCAACCTTGCCGGGCCGCAGGTATCGGGAATAAACGCCCATGAACAGCGCGATCGGAATTGTCGCCGCCACCGTGAACAGGCCCCAGGGGCTCTCACTCAGCGCCTTGACCACGATCAGCGCGAGAACGGCGATCAACATGATGGTGATCATCAGGATGCCGCCCATCACCACACCGCCAGCCACCGGCCCGAGCTCGGTGCGGATCATGTCGCCGAGGCCGCGGGCATCGCGGCGCGTCGAGAAGAACAGGATGACGAAATCCTGCACCGCGCCAGCGAACACCACGCCGACCAGAATCCACAAGGTGCCGGGCAGGTAACCCATCTGTGCTGCGAGCACAGGGCCGACCAGCGGGCCGGCGCCCGCGATGGCGGCGAAGTGATGGCCGAACAGCACGGTGCGATCGGTCGGCACGTAATCCAGACCGTCGTTGCGCAGCACCGCCGGCGTGGCGCGTCTCGGATCGATCTTCAGCGCCACATCGGCGAGGTAGCGGCTGTAGAAGCGGTAACTGAGCACGAACACCGAACCGCTGGCCGCGATCAGCCACATCGCATTGATGGTTTCGCCGCGCCGCAAGGCGACCACCGCCAGACAGGCCGCGCCGAAGATCGACAGCGCCGTCCAGCCAACGCGGCTTGCAAGGGTGTTCATCGTGGGATTGTTGCGGAATCCATGGAGGGCTTGCCCGGGACGGGCGCGGCTCGCGCGCAAGATTCGGCGGTGCGCCTCACCGGGTCAAGCGCCGATCGTCCGCAGCCGGAGATCAGGATGGCAGCGCGTAGCTGCCGGTGACATGGGCGACCAGGGTGTCGTCGCCCTCGCTCTTGATCAGCACCTCGACGACCGCCAGACGCCGGCCCAGTTTCAGGATACGGCCTTCGGCGACCACATCGACCGGCCGCGGCCGGCTCAGGAAGTTGATGGTAAGACTTGAGGTGACCGCCATCACCTGATCGCCGATGTGGGCGAGGATCACCGCGTACATTGCGGAATCTGCCGCCAGCATCAGCACCGGCCCGGCAATGGTGCCGCCCGGACGGATCATCCAGTCGCGGAACGGAATCCGGATCGTCGCCGACCCCGGCTTCACCTCGGTAACCGCCATCTGCGCGAACGAAGACATCGGCAGGCCGTCGGAGATGATGCGTTCGACCTCGGCGGCGTCGAGCACCGGTTGCAGCGGACGGCTCATCGGATGATCACGGGGTACTTACTGGCAGTTGGCGGTTCCTGGCAGGCAAGTATTGACGATCGACGGCCGCTGCGTGGTGATGCTGTCAACGGTCACTGCAGCTTCACCGAGGCTGACGCCGAGTGTCGTCAGCAGCGGATCGAGGATGGTGTCGAGCAGCATTGTCACCGGACTCAAGATCAGTGCCAACAGCCCACCTGCGTTGACAGGCAGAAACAGTATCTGGATGTTCAGGTTGCTGGACAGCAGCGAGGTGATCAGCGTGGTCAGGTTGCCGCTGCTGGAAAGCGCTGGCAGCGGCGCAGGAAAGGTTGGACCGCTTGCTGTCTGCGCCGGGTGCGTCGTGCCGAACAAATCGCTGCTGTTCGCGGTGGCATTGATGCGGACAATCCCGAGCACATTGAGCACCGAACCGGTTGATGGATCCTGCGGAGGATTCGCGGTTGCCGAACCGCTAAAGGTCCCGACTTTTCCGGTGATCGTGGCTGTCGTGGTCTGGATTGTCGCGAGCGGCTGCGGGTTGCTGACCGACGGGCACTGCACAGTCAGCAGTTCGGCAAGGCCGTTGCCGACGTCGACATCCAGTGCCAGTCGGATCAGCGGCAGCGTCAGCACCGACAGGTTGATCCGGGTCTGCAGCCGGACCTGCGAGGACTGCGCGGTGGTGTACGGCGTGTTCGTCGAGTCGAGACCCGGCCGGCCGGGCGGATTAGAAGTCTGCTCCGGCTCGATCACCTTCAGGAAAACGCCGATGCCGGCAAGTCCCGGGATGTTGACCGTCACCGGCAACTGGATCGATGCCCTGCCTACAGCCGCGGCCTGACCGAGCGCCGTCAGCAGGCCAAGACCATCGACGAAGGGAATCGTGCCGACAATGCTGGTGACAGCCGGGTTCAAGCTGGTTCCGACCGAGTTGAATATCTGCCCGAAAACGTTCTGGATGACCACGGCGTTGTTATAGGACTGTCCGGCTAGGCCTGAGATCAGACCAGCCGCAGTACCGGAGGTCGCATCGCCAGTTGTCGCCAAGGCTGCGCTGATGATGCTCAGTGCTTGCGGTGCCGTAAGGTCCAGCGCCAGCAGATCGTTCAGCGAATTGACGCCCGCAGCGAGCGCCAGATTGCCGAGCGTCACCCTGGCAGCAGCTATCCCCTGATAGCCAACGGCTGTCAGATTGACACTGGTGCCCAACAAGCCAGATAGCAGGCTGTTCAGCGCGCCTTGGTTGAGGTCCACGGTCGTTGTACCGATGCGGAACGATGCGTAAGCCGGTTGTTCGGCGGTGGCCGAGGCGTACAGCATGCCGCCGCC
>NZ_CAISIQ010000242.1 GCF_903885465.1 uncultured Nevskia sp. | reverse complement strand
TGGTCGACATAGACGTGGCAGTTGCCGTCGAGATGCTTGATCACCGGCACCTTGGCGTGTTCGGAGACGAACGCGACCAGGCCCTTGCCGCCGCGCGGAATGACCACGTCGATCGCTTCCGGCATTGCCAGCATTGCGGCGACGGCGGCGCGGTCGGTGGTGTCGACCACCTGCACCGCATCGCTGGGCAGGCCGGCGGATTTCAGCGCGCGCGAGATGCAGCGGGCGATCGCCTGATTGCTGTGCATCGCTTCCGAGCCGCCTCTGAGCACGCAGGCATTGCCGGACTTCAGGCACAGCGCTGCGGCATCGGCGGTCACGTTCGGACGCGATTCATAGATGATGCCGACGACGCCGAGCGGCACCCGCATCTTGCCGACCTGGATGCCGGACGGCCGCATCTTCAGGTCGAACATTTCGCCGATCGGATCGGGCAGGGCGGCGACCTGGCGCACGCCATCGGCCATCGCGGCAACGCGGGACGGATTCAGCTCCAGGCGCTCGACCAGCGCCTCATCGAGCTTGGCATCGCGCGCCGCGCGCAGATCCAGCGCATTGGCTTCGAGGATGGTGGTGGCTTCGGCCATGATCACATCGGCCAGCGCGAACAGGGCGGCGTTCTTCTCGCCAGTGCTGGCGCGGGCAATCAGCCGGGCGGCCGCGCGGGCGCGAGTGCCGACCTCTTTCATGTAACGGTTGACCGCGTCGTTGCCGGCCGCGTCCTTCCGGAATTCCCTGTTGGTTGCCGCAGTCATCGCCTTGCCGTTGCCGCCTTTTTCCTCGCCGTTGTAGAAACGGCCACGATCAATGTTAACAACTCTTCCCAGGCCTGCGGCTGACCGCCGCTGGACTTGGCCTGGGCGTCGACCTGCGCGCACTTGCGCAGCCAGCCGAGCACCTGGTTCGGCGTCGAGCGTTCCGCGGCTTTCGTGTAGGCCGGCTGGTTGGCCTTGTGGATGCGCGCGGCCTCGACAGCCGAGGCCGCATTGCCGGTGCGCGCCATCAGATTGGCGACGTTGGCGAGCTGGCGCAGACCGGTGGCCAGCAGCAGGGTGATCGGCACGATATCCATGCCTTCGCCACGCAAGGTATCGAGGCCACGCATCGCGCCGCGGGCATCGCCGGCCATGATCTTGTTGATCCAGCCGAAGACGTCGATGTGCGCGGAATCGGCAACCGCAGTGTCGATGGCATCGACATTCAGCCGAGCGCCCTTGCCATGCAGCAGCACCAGCTTCTGCACTTCCTGCTGGGCGGCCAGCAGATTGCCCTCGGTGCGCTCGGCGAGCAGTTGCAGCGCTTCCGGTTCGGCATCGAGCCCGGCTGCTTTCAGGCGACTACCGATCCAGCCCGGCAGCTCGCCCGGCTTCATCGCTTCGAAGTACAGGCTGGCGCCGGCCGCTTCGAGTGCCGAAAACCAGCCGCCGCTGCGGGTGCGCCATTCCAGCTTGTTGACGTGGATCAGCAGCAGCACGTCGCGCGGTGGCGCGCTGGCCAGCTGCTGCAGGATCTTGCCGCCGGCGACATCGGGCGCGTTGTGCAGGCGCAGTTCGACGATGCGCAAGGACGCGAACAGCGACATCGCATTGCAGGCATCGAGCAGCAGGCCCCACTCGAAACCCTTCTCGGCATCGAGCACTTCACGCTCGGAATAGCCGACGGCGCGCGCCTTGGCGCGGATCGAATCGAGCGCTTCCTGAGCCAGCAGCGGTTCCTCGCCACCGACGACGTACAGCGGCGCCAGGCCCTTGACGAGTGTGGCCGGCAGTTGCGACAGGTTCAGGCGCGCCATGACCGACTCAGGCCGACAGGAAGGTGGCGACCAGCGCCGCGGTTTCTTCGGGGGCGTCGAAATGCAGCATGTGCCCGGCTTCCGGCAGTAGTTCGACCCGGTGGCGACGGAAGCAGCTGACCCGCGCCGCGCGCTGTTCGGGTGGCATCTTGACGAAAGACTTGCCTGCGTCGACGAACAAGGTATCCGCCGTCACCTCGCGCCAGACCGCGTTCGAATCCTCGGCGTGATACAGCCCGGGGCCGTGGCGGTAATGCTTGGGATCGGCGCACAGCGTGACCTTGCCGTAGCCATCCTCGCGGCCCCAGCAGCGCGACACGAACGCGGCATGTGCGTCCGACAGCTGCGGATGCTGGCGGCGGATACGCCCGGCCAGTTCATCGAACGAGGCGTAGCTGCGTTCGCGCGGCGTTTCGCGCAGTTCGTCCAGCCAGTGCAGGAAGCGCTTCGGCGCCAGCGCCGCCGGCATATCCGGCAGGGTGATGCCGTCGAGCAGCGCCAATTTTTCGACGCGCGCCGGCCTCAGGCCTGCAAACAGGCTGACGATCTGCGAGCCCATGCTGTGGCCCGCCAGGCGCAGCGGTGCATCCGGCGAGTAGTGGTTGACGATGGCATCGAGGTCGGCCACGTAATCGTGGAACCAGTAGCCTTCCTGCGGCCACTCGGTGTGGCCGAAGCCGCGCCAATCCGGAGCGATTACCTGCCAGCGGTCGAGCAGCGGTGCGACCAGCGGCTCGAAGGTGGCCGATACATCGAGAAAGCCGTGGCCGAGGAACAGCAGCGGCAGGCGCGCATCGCCCCAGCGACGCAGGTGATAGCGCAGGCCGCGGACGCGCAGGAATTCGGAGCGGCTGGTCAGGTTCAGCGAGGTCATGCGTGATTATCGCAGTCGCGGCACAGGGCGCGGGCCCTGCCGTTGCCGGGCCATGACAAATCAGGCGATGACAAAGGCATCCGTCGTGTCAGCGCGGCACAAGTTATGCTTTGTCCAGCCAGCGGCCGAGCATGTCGTCGTCAACTCACAAAAACAGGCCCGCACACAGCCATGACCTACTGCGTCGCGATCAAAGTCAACGACGGCCTCGTATTCGCCGCCGATACCCGTACTGCTGCTGGCGTCGATGACGTGCGCACGTACAACAAGCTGCATGTGCTTGAGGTGCCCGGGGAGCGCGTGTTCGTGATTCTCTCCGCCGGCAATCTGGCGACCACGCAGTACGTGCTCGCCTATGCCCGTCGCGAGATGAACGACCCGAGCTGCAAGGTGTCGCTGCGCACGGTGCGCCACATGTTCGATGCCGCCGATTATCTCGGCCAGCTGTCGGTACGCGCGCAGAAGCAGAGTGCGGAATCGAGCATGAACGTCAATGTCGAAACGACCTTGATTCTCGGCGGCCAGATCATGGGCGAAGATCCCTCGATCTACCTGATCTACCCGCTCGGCAACTGCATCGCCGCCAGCCCGGAAATGCCGTTCCTGCAGATCGGCGAGATCAAGTACGGCAAGCCGATTCTCGATCGCTTCGTCCGGCCGGGTGCCAAGCTCGAAGATGCTGCGCGCTGCGCGCTGGTGTCGCTGGATTCGACGATGCGCTCGAACATCTCGGTCGGCCCGCCGGTCGATGTCGCGATCATGGAACGCGATCGCCTGTCGATCACCCATTCGTTCCGGCTCGATTACGACACGCCGTACTACGCTGCGCTCAAGGAAACCTGGGCGCGTCAGCTCGAGAACGCGGTGCGCTCGCTGCCGAAATTCGACTGGGAAGTGCAGCAGTCGCTGGCGCTGTCGATGCAGCATCAGCAGGCGGCACAGGCGCCGATGTCGCAGCAGGCTCACCAGTCGACGCCGACCTGGCCTTCGCAGCAGGGCCCGAACGGTGCCTGGTTGATGTCATCGGCACCTGCCG
>NZ_CAISIQ010000241.1 GCF_903885465.1 uncultured Nevskia sp. | reverse complement strand
TTGCTGGCCTTCGGCACGATGGTCGGCACCGCGCTCGATGTCGCCGCGCTGCTCGATGCGACGGTTGCCGACATGCGCTTCGTCAAACCGCTCGACGAAGCCTTGATCGCCAGCCTGGCGCGTGAACACAGTCTGCTGGTGACCTTGGAAGACAACGTCATCAGCGGCGGCGCCGGCAGCGCGGTCAACGAGGCACTGGCGCGGCTGCGCATCGTCCGCCCGGTGCTGAACCTCGGCCTGCCGGATCGTTTCGTCGCTCACGGCAGCCGCGAGCAATTGCTGGCCGACTGTGGGCTCGATGCCGCCGGCGTGCTGCGCGCGATCCAGGCGCGGCTACGCGCTGTCGGCGATCACGCAGGCAGCGTCGAAGACAGCAGCGACCGAGGCCGCGCGTGATTGCAGCCGCCCGGCCTGCGCGGCTGCGCCGACCACTGCTGATCGCGATTGCCGGGCTCGGAGTTGCCGCCTATCTCGCTGCCGCGCTGATCGCCGATACCCAGCTGCTGGCCAGCGCGCTGAGCGGCCTCGGCTTCAGCGGGCTCGGTCTGGTGCTCGGCGCGTCGCTGCTCAACTACGCGCTGCGCTTCCAGCGCTGGGCCCGGTATCTCGCATTACTGGGTCATCGCATCCCACCAGGCCCGCATCGGTTGATCTACATCGCCGGCTTCGCCTTTACGGTGAGCCCGGGCAAGGCCGGCGAAGCGGTGCGCTCGCTGTACCTGCACGATCGCCACCGGGTGCCGTATGCCGACAGCATGGCGACGCTGTTCGTCGAGCGCCTGCTCGATGTACTGGCGATTGCCGTGCTCGCCAGCCTGATCGTGCTGCAGGATCTGCGCTGGTGGCCGCTGCCGGTGATCGCGCTGCTGGCGGTCGCAGCCGTCGTCGTGACGCTGGGCCGGCCAGCACTGGCCGATGGTCTCGACCGACTGGCGTCACGGCGCCACGGCCGGCTAGCCGCGGGTCTGGCCGGCCTTGCCAAGCTGCTGCGCGCTTCGAAAACCCTGTTGCTGCCTGGCCGGCTCGCCGGCGGCCTGCTGCTCGGTCTGGTCGCCTGGGGCGTCGAAGGCCTGGCGCTGTACTGGATCTGCCAGAGTCTGGCGATCAGCATCGCGCTGCCGGCGGCGGTCGGCGTCTACGGCATGGCGGTACTGGCTGGCGGGCTCGCCTTCTTCATGCCTGGCGGCCTCGGTGGCATGGAAGTGGCGATGCCAGCCCTGCTGGTGGCGGAGGGCGCGCCGCTGGCGACGGCGGTGATCGCGATGCTGCTGTGCCGGCTGGCGACGCTATGGTTCGCCGTGCTGCTCGGCCTGATCGCCGCCGCCTGGCTGGAAACCCGTCATCGTCAGAATCCGGAGCCGCTGCCCACGATGAGCCTCGCAGGGTCAGATCCGCTGGTGGAGGCGTCGCCCGAATCGCGACTCCAGGCACTGCCCTTGTGTGTCGATCTCGACGGCACGCTGACACCGGTCGACACGCTGCACGAAGCGCTGCTCGATCTCGCCAAGCGTTCACCCGGCGCTCTGCTGCAGCTGCCGGGCTGGATGAGCCAAGGCAAGGTGGTGTTCAAGCGCGAAGTGGCGGCGCGCAGCGAACTCGATGTCGCAACCCTGCCCTGGCGCCAGGACTTGCTCGACTGGCTGCGCGAGCAGCGGGACAGTGGCCGTCGTCTGGTACTGGCGACCGCGGCGCATCACTCGATTGCCGATGCGGTCGCCGCCCATCTCGGCATCTTCGATGACGTGATCGCGACCAGCGACGGCGACAACCTGCACGGCGACGGCAAACGCCGAGCGCTGGTCGCGCGCTACGGCGAACGCGGCTACGACTATGTCGGCAATGAAGCGGCCGATCTCGCCGTCTGGGGCTCGGCGCGCAGCGCGATCGTCGTCGGCAATGCTCGGCTCGCGGCGCGTGCTTTCGCGGTCGCCGAAGCCGGGCCGGTGTTTGCGCCGGAGCTTTCATCGCCGAAGACCTGGATCAAGGCGATGCGCCTGTATCAATGGGTCAAGAACCTGCTGGTGTTCGTACCGGCGGTGCTTGCCCATCGTATCGGCGAGCCTGCCGTGCTGCTTGACAGCCTGCTCGCCTTCCTGGCCTTCGGGCTGGCCGCGTCGAGCGTCTATCTGGTCAACGATCTGCTTGATCTCGCCGCCGATCGCCAGCACCGCCGCAAGTGTCTGCGGCCGTTCGCGTCCGGTCGCCTGTCGGCGAAGAGCGGCGTCATCGCAGCGGGCCTGCTGCTGCTGTTTGCCGTCGCCATCGCGCTGTGGACCGGGCCGGCATTCGCTGGGGTGCTGGCGCTGTACTTCGGCTTCACGCTGGCCTATTCGCTCTGGCTGAAGCGCGCGACGACCATCGACGTGATGACCCTGGCGGGCCTGTACACCCTGCGGATCATCGCCGGCGGTGCCGCCACGGAAGTGTCGGTGACCTTCTGGCTGCTGGCGTTCTCGATGTTCCTGTTCCTGAGCCTGGCGATGGCCAAGCGCTATACGGAATTGTTCGAGGTCGCCAAGGCCGGCGCCGCCTCGGCCGCCGGGCGTGGCTATCAGGCCAGCGATCTGCCGGCGTTGCTGTCGCTCGGCATCAGTGCCGGCTATGCCGCCGTGGTGATCATGGCGCTGTACGTCAATAGCGCGGAGTCACAAGCGCGTTACGGCGACGCGCACGCGCTGTGGCTGACCTGCCCGCTGATGCTGTACTGGATCAGCCGGGTCTGGATGCTCAGCGCGCGCGGCCGGATGACCGACGATCCGATCGTCTTCGCGCTGACCGATCGCATCAGCCTGGGCCTGTTCACCGTGATGGGCTTCTGTGTGCTGCTGGCCTTGTGGCCGGCATGAGCCGGCAGGCATTTTCCTGGGGCCGGCTGCCGGCACCTGAGCAGCGTTTGATAAAGCTAGCCAGCCGCTTCGATGCTCTACCGACGACCACGGAAAGCCTGTTGCCTTACGGCCTCGGCCGCAGCTACGGCGACAGCTGCCTGAACAGCGGCGGCGTGCTGGTCGGCACGCGCGGGCTCGATCGCTACATCGCTTTCGACCGCGACAGCGGTGTGATCGAAGTCGAGGCCGGTGTCTCGCTCGGCGAGATCATCGAGCTGACGCTCCCACAGGGCTGGTTTCCCGCAGCCTTGCCGGGCACCCGCTTCGTCACCGTCGGCGGCGCGATCGCCAACGACGTGCACGGCAAGAATCATCATCGCGCCGGCAGCTTCGGTCATCACCTGCTCGGCTTCGAACTGCTGCGTTCAGATGGTCAGGCACTGCACTGCTCGCCGACTGCGAACGCCGAGTTGTTCGCCGCGACCATCGGCGGCCTTGGCCTCACGGGCCTGATCCGACGCGCGAGCCTGCAATTGCAGCGCGTGCCCGGGCCGTGGATAAGCGGCAGTAGCGAACGCTTCGGCTCGCTGGCCGAGTTCTTCGCGCTGTCGGCCGAAGCAGAAACCGCATCGGCCTACACCGTCGCCTGGATCGATAGCTCGGCGACGGGTGCCAACACCGGCCGCGGCATCTTCATTCGCGGCAATCACGCCGAAGGGCCGAACAGCACCGCAACGCCGAAAGGAATCCGGCTGCCGATCACGCCGCCGCAGTCGCTGATCAATCCGCTGACTCTCGCCGCGTTCAACGCGCTGTACTACTGGCGCCCGGCGGCGGTCGCCCGCGATGCGCTGTGGCACTGGCAGCCGTTCTTCCATCCGCTCGACGCCGTGCAGGAATGGAACCGCATCTACGGCCCGCGCGGCTTCTACCAGTACCAGTGCGTGGTGCCGATGCAGGACGCCGAAACCGTCATCGGCGAGATGCTGCAGCGGATCGCCGAGTCCAGGCTCGGCTCGTTTCTGGTGGTGCTGAAAACCTTCGGTAGCATGGCTGCGCGGGGCATGATGTCGTTCCCGCGCCCCGGCGCGACCTTGGCGATCGACTTCCCGAATCGCGGTGCGCCAACCCTCGCGCTGCTCGATGCGCTCGACGCACTGACGATGGCCGCCGACGGCGCTGTCTATCCAGCCAAGGACGCGCGGATGTCGCCGACCGCATTCCGCCAGTACTTCCCGCAATGGCAGGCTTTCGCCCGCCATGTCGATCCGCGTTTTTCCTCGTCGTTCTGGCGGCGAGTCACCGAGACAGAAGTCACCTGATGAGACGAATCCTGATCATGGGCGCCACCTCGGCGATCGCCGAAGCGACGGCGCGCGAGTTCGCAGCCCTTGGCGACGCGCTGTTTCTGGTCGGACGCAACCCGGATCGCCTCACCGCGATTGCGGACGATCTACGCCTGCGCGGCGCGGCCCAGGCCGAAACCTGGGTGATGGATGCACGCGAGCTGAATGCTTATCCGGCGCTGCTCGATGAAGCGACCCAACGCCTCGGCGGTCTCGACACTGCGCTGATCGCCCACGGCACCCTCACTGACCAAATAGCTGCGCAAGCGTCCAGCGAAATGATGCTCGCCGAGTTCCAGACCAATGCACTGAGCCATATGGTGCTGTGCACCGAACTCGGCAATCGCTTCGAGGCACAGGGTCACGGCTGCATCGCGGTGATCTCCTCGGTCGCTGGTGATCGCGGCCGGCAGTCGAACTACGTCTATGGTTCGGCGAAAGCGGCGGTCACTGCCTTCACCAGCGGCCTGCGCCAGCGCCTCCATCCGAAAGGCGTCCATGTGCTGACCATCAAGCCGGGTTTCGTCGATACGCCGATGACCGCTGCGTTCAAGAAAGGCCCGCTTTGGGCCACGCCAGCGACCGTCGCCAAGGCCATCGTCAAGGCCGTGCAGCGTGGCAAACCGGTGCTGTACACGCCGTGGTTCTGGTGGCCGATCATGCAGATCATCAAGAATGTGCCGGAAGCGATCTTCCGCAAGCTGAAGCTCTGAGCGTTCCACCCCAAGCCGGCGGGCCGCTTAAACTGCATCTACTCCAACGCAACCTGAAGAGAAAACGATGACCGAAGCCGCAACCGTATCCGTGCTGATGCAGACCAGCCTTGGCGACATGACGATCGAACTCGATGCCGCGAAAGCGCCGAAGACGGTCGCCAACTTCCTCGCCTATGTCGACGCCGGCCATTACGACGGCCTGGCCTTCCACCGTGTGATCAAGGATTTCATGATCCAGGGCGGCGGCTATGTGGCGCCGGACTACACCGAGAAGAAGACCGGCAAGCAGATCGAGAACGAGTGCAACAACGGCCTGAAGAACAGCCGCGGCACGATCGCGATGGCCCGCACCAGCGACCCGCATTCGGCGACCAGCCAGTTCTTCATCAACCACGGCGACAACGCTTTCCTCGACGGCAAGCCGGGCCAGTGGGGCTACGCGGTGTTCGGCAAGCTGACCGCCGGCACCGACGTGCTCGACAAGATCGGCACCACGCCGACCGGCCGCATCCGCCCGTTCGGTCAGGACGTGCCGGTCGAGCCGGTGGTCATCGTCAAGGTTTCGCGCGTCTGATGAAGCGCAGGGCCGTGTCGCGCGCTTTGCACCTCGCTTTGCTCGCCACGGTCCTGCTGCTGGCCTCGCCGCAACTGCTGGCCTGGGGGCCGGAAGGCCACCGGATCGTCGGCCAGATCGCGGCTGATCGTTTGAGTCCCACCGCCCGCGGGGCGATTGCAACGATCCTGGTCGACGAACCGGAGCCGACTCTGCCCGGTGTCGCCAACTGGGCCGACGAGGTGCGCGACGAACGCACCGGCCCGCTGCACTACATCAATTTTCCGATTGGCGACTGTCACTACCAGCCACCGCGCGACTGCCCCGGCGGCCGCTGCGTGGTCGCAGCGATCGACAGCGCCATCTCGGTGCTGAAGGACAAGAAGGCGACTGCCGAGCAGCGGCGAGTGGCGCTGAAGCAGCTGGTGCACTTTGCCGGCGATGTTCATCAGCCGCTGCACGGCGGGCGTGCCGAGGATCGCGGCGGCAACACCGTGCCGCTGCAATGGCATGGCGAAGATTCGAACCTGCACAAGCTCTGGGATGTCGCGCTGATCGAAGCGATCGAGCCGGACTGGCAGCGCTACGTCGAACGGCTGGCGTCGAAAGCTTCCGGCGTCGAACTGGGTCCGCTCACGGCCGATGCCTGGGCAATGGAGTCCTGCCTGATCGTCGCGGCACCGGGTTTCTATCCGGCTGATCACGAACCGGGCCCTGAATACCTGACGGCTTGGCGTGGCACCGTCGATGTCCGTCTGAATCTTGCGGGCCTGCGGCTAGCGGCGCTGCTGAACGCACTGTTTCCCGGCTGAGCGATTCACGGCCGAGGGCCGCTGTCACAAGCCGGCGGACGAATTGTCTTAGAATTGCAACGTTTCGCGCCTGCGCGCGAGCTGCCGAGATTGATCCGATGCGCTACTGCCTGTCTCCCTCCTTGCTGTCCGGTCGCCATTCGTGAAGGCGATCATTCTCAGCGCGGGCCAGGGCCGCCGCCTGTTGCCGCTGACGGCGTCGCGGCCGAAGTGCCTGATCGAACTCGGTGGCCGCAGCCTGCTTGAGTGGCAGCTGATCAGCCTCGTGGCTGGCGGCGTCCGTGAAGCCGTCGTCGTCGTCGGTTACGGCGCCGAGCAGGTCGAGGAGGTGCTGAAAGCGCACACACCGGCCGGCATCACGGTGCGCACCTTGTACAACCCGTTCTACGAAGCGGCCGATAACCTCGCCAGCTGCTGGATTGCCCGCAGCGAACTGCGCGGCGAGTGCCTGATCCTCAACGGCGACACCTTGATCGAGACCGCGATCGTCGAGCGCGTGCTCGGCAAGATCAGCCATCCGATCACCGTCACCATTGACCGCAAGGACTGGTACGACGCCGACGACATGAAGGTGCAGACCCTCGACGATCGCCTATGCGCGATCGGCAAGAAGCTCGATGCGTCCATCGTCAACGGCGAATCGATCGGCTTCCTGCGCTTCACCACCGAAGGCTCGGCGCGCTTCGTCGGCGAAGTCGAGCGGATCATGCGCACGCCGGAAGGCCTGAAGCTCTGGTATCTGTCGGTGATCGATCGCATCGCCAAGGACAGCGGCGAAGTCGGCTACCAGTCGATCGAAGGTCTGGGATGGGGCGAGATGGATTTCCTTGCCGATGTCGCCCGCAACGAGGAACTGGTCGCAGGCTGGCCAGCGCCAGCGGCAGTTTCATCAGTCCGGAGCGGAGCCGCCTGATGGCCGCCGCGCGCCCGATGCGTCGCAGCCCGAACGAGTCGATCCGGATGTTCGAGGCCGACTGGATGGAAGCGCTGTCGAAGATCCCGTTCTGGGTGCCGATGGCGCTTTATCTGCCGCTGTTCGCGTGGATGACCTGGACGGCCTTCACTGGCGGTCTTGGCGTATTGACCTGGCTGGCCGCTTTCGCCGGTGGCTTGGTGATCTGGACGGCGACCGAATACTTCCTGCATCGCTTCCTGTTTCACTGGACCCCGCCGGGCAAGATCGGCGAGCGCCTGCATTTCATCTGGCATGGCGTCCATCACGATCACCCGAACGATCGCCTGCGTCTGGTGATGCCGCCTTCGGTCAGCATCCCGCTCGCCTACGGCTTCTACAGCCTGTTCGCGCTGGCCTTCGCCGGCCCGGTGCTGATGGCCGTGTTCGGCGGCTTCATCGTCGGCTACGTGATCTACGACACCCTGCACTACGCGCTGCATCACTACGCCTGGCAGCACCCGCTGTTCAAGAAGCTGAAGCTGCACCACATGCAGCATCACTTCGTGAACGGCAACACCGGCTACGGCGTGTCGAGCCCGCTGTGGGACTGGATCATGGGCACGCGGCGCGTGGCTCCCTGAGTCGCTGCAGCTGAAACAGAAAACCCGGCCTGGCGCCGGGTTTTTTATTTCAAGCCGCCGGGTGCCGCAACTCGAGCGGAGGGCAAGTCATGAATCCCGGACGCGAGGCTCTATCTCGACGGCAGGCCAACAGCGACGCTGAAGCCGGTTCGTCGCGCTTCGCGACGCCACCACCCTGCCGTCCGGAGAGACCGATGATTTCCACCTTGATTCGCCTGCTGATTGGCACAGCGCTGCTGATTGCTGTCGGCGCCGCAGTAGCAGCCCCGTTGCTGCCGGAAGACGGTCCGGTCACGATCGGTTTTCGTTCGACAACAACCCATGTCGCCTTGCTCGAAGTCGACGGTCAGCGCGTCGCGGCCAAGATTCGCGATCGACTGCCTATCGAAGCTCGCAGTGAGGGACTTGCCCGCTATCGGGTCGATGTCGCGATCACCGATTACGACAAGGGCAACAGTTATGTGCGGTCGATGGTCAGCGGCCTGGCTCAGGTGCACACCGACCTGAGCTTGACGATCTACGCAGAGCGCGATGGCGCGGTTGTCGGCCACAAGCTGTTATCGGTCACCAGCGCGCCGATGGGCGTCAGCGACTCCGCCAGCCGGATCGTCGATATCGAAGACGTGCTGGCACAGTCCGTAAGTGCGGCTTTGCTCGGCAGCGGCGAACGGATCGCGCTGGGTGACCGCTGAAGAATCAGTGCCGATCAGCAGCGAGCAGGCTCTCGACCAGCTCCTTGTCCGCCGGCTTGTCGACATCGACCGCTGCTCGCGCAAACGGCATCTCGACGATGGCCGCCTTGGCACCGCCGGCAAGCTCGCCGAGCCTCGAGATCGCCGATGACAGCCGCAGCCTGCCGAGCAGATAGCGCAGCGCATAACTCAGGCCGAGCAGGCGCAGCATCGCCACCGGCCGCTTGCGCAGCGCTTCGACCTGCTTCCACAGCTCGGCCAGCGCCTGCGCTTTCGGCGTCGCGAAATAGAACAGGTTGCAGCCGCTGTACGAGCCTTCGACGAAGCGCAGCCAGGTGCGCCGGGTATCCGGCATGTCGGCCAGCACGACTTCGGAGCGCGCAAGGCCCAGCGCGGCGTCGCAGCCTGCAGGTACATGGCTGAGGAAGTGGCTAACCCAGGCCGGCTGCAGCAGCGCGTGATCGGCGGTGGTGATCAGCAGCGGTGTCGGGTACTGCGCGAGTGCCGCGACGACGCTGAGGCTGGGGCTGCCGGCGGCCAGGAAGGTATCGACCGGCTTGCCGTTCGCGGCGGCGGCCAGACCCGGCAGCACCTGGACGACCTCCGGCGATTCGATGATCACCACGATGCGGGCGATCTCCGGTGTGGCGCCGAGTGCAGTGATCACCCGCAGCAGCATCGGCACGCCAGCGACCGGGATCAGCGCCTTGTGCGGCACGCTGAAGGCGCGCGCCATCGGATCATCCGGCCCGCGCGAGCCGGCTAGTACCAGGGCGGTCAGGCCGCCCGCAACGACAGAGCTCAAAGCGCTTTCCGGTAGATGCGATAGGTCTTGTAGGCGATGCCGCCGAGACCTTCGTTGATGCGCCGCATCGGCATGTTGTCCTCGAGAATCCACGACAGCTCGGCACTGGTGTAGCCGATCTTGCGGGCTTCGTTGCGCATCGCGTCGATGATCAGGAACGGCAGCACGGCGCCGACGAAGCCGGTGGCGTACTTGCGGCGAATGCCCATCAGCGGTACGCGTGCCGACTTCACGCCCTTGACCTTCAGACGCCAGAGCAGCTTCGCCCAGCCGAACGGCAGCAGCTTGCCGTCGAGATCCTGGATCGCTTCGTTGATGTTCGGCAGGCAGACGCCGAAGCCGGCCGGCTCGCCGTCGACATCAACGAACCAGACCAGCTTCTCGTTGAGGATCGGCCGCATCGCCTTGGCGAGGTGATTGGTATCGGCGGCGGTCAGCGGTTCGAAGCGCCAGTTGGCGGCCCAGGCATCGTTGAAGATCGAGCTGATCGATTCGATGTCCTTCTCGTACTGCTTGAAGCTCAGATGACGCAGCTTGAAGGTATCCGGCAGCGGCCGACGCATCAATGTGCAGATCGACTTCGGCAGCGGCTTGGTGATGTCGCTGATATAGGCGAAGACATCCTTGGCCTTTCCGTAGCCCAGCGCTTCGATGCGTGCCGCCAGATAGGGACGATCGTGGCCCATCATCAGCATCGGTGGCGTGTCGTGGCCATTGATCAGCAGGCCGGTTTCCTCGTTGATCGACAGGCTGAACGGCCCCAGCGATTCGCGCATGCCGCGCGCCTTGAGCCAGGCTTCGGCGGTCGCGAACAGCGCCTGGATCAGCTCGGCATCGTCTTCGGCGGCAATCATGCCGAAGTGGCCGACACCATCGGTGGCTTCGCGATTGACCTGGGCGCTGATCCGGCCGACATCGACGCCATCACGCACCGCCAGCCAGAGCTGCACGTCGGTATGGGCGAACAGCGGATTGTGCTTCGGCGACAGTGCTTCGTTGCGCTCCATGTCCAGCGGAGTGACCCAGTTCGGATCATCGGCATGCAGGCGGGCCGGCAAGCGAATGAAGCGCTTCTTCTCGGCAGCGGTTGCGACCGGAATGATCGTCAGCGGGCCACGAGGGGTCCGGTGCACGGATGCAGGGGCGGTGGCGGCAGTCATGGCAGCGCGGTCTCGTGTCAGGCGGGCCTTGGGCGGCCCTATCGGTGTAGCGGAAAGGAATTCGATGCGGGGAGCGGCTCAGCGCCGATCGAGCCGAAACACCAGCAGCAGGCCAAGCAGAACAAAACCAGCAGGCGACAACCAGGCCGCCAGCAGCGGGCTCAGGGTACCGGCTTCGCCGAGCGCGGCCATCAAGCCATTGACCAGCAGAAAAACCAGACCGCAGGCCAGCGCGCCGAGCACCTGGACGCCGCCAGCACCACCGCGAGTCAGCGCGATCGCCACCGGCGTGGCCAGCAGCAGCATCACCAGGGCCGCCAGCGGATCGGTCCAGGAGCGAGCCAGCCGCGTCCGGTAGAAGGAATCGGTCTTGGTGCCCGACTGGGTGCCGGCCAGCACCGCCGAGGCGAGCCCGCCGGAGACATAGGGCTCGGCCGCCGACAGGCGCATCAGATCGGCAGGCTTCAGCGGCGTCTCCCAATCGAGCCTCGGCTGCACGGCTTCGCTCTTGCCGGCGCGCAGATCGGTGGTCACCGCGTCGATCAAGGTCCAGCGGCGGTCCTCGTACTGGGCCCGGGTCGCGACCGTGCGGCTGACCAGGCTGCCGGCCTCGTCACGACGGTAGATGCGCACGCCATCGAGCCGCTTGCCATCGGGCATCACCTGCTCGAGACCAACCACCGAGCCGTTGGTGCGCAGCCATAGCAGTTCGGTATCCGGATCCTTGTCCGGCGATGGCGGCAGGCTTGCCCACCAGGCAGTCAGCGCATTCTGGGTCTTCGGCACGATCGCCTCGGCGAGCAGACCATGGAGCATCACGATGCCGACCACTACCGGCAGCAAAGCCAGCAATACGCGTCGGAACGGCAGGCCGGCGGCGCGCATCGCGCAGATCTCGTTCTGCCGCGACAGGGTCGAAAAACTGAAGATCGCGCCGAGGAGTGCTGCCAGCGGAAACGCCTGCAGCAGCACGCTGGGCGTGCGCAGCAGGCTGTAATAAGCGATGCCGAGCATGCCCTGGCCGCGGCTCAGGATGTCGGTGGAGGATTCGAGCAGATCGAGCACCTGGAACAGGCCGCCGAGCCCACAGACCACGGCGAAGCAGCGCATCGCCAGCATGCCGCGCAGATAGCCGCCCAGCGAGCCGCCCAAGAACAAGGTCCTCATGCTGAGGCTCGCTTGCGCGGCCGCAGGCGGCTGACGATGGCGGCGACGAAATCCTCGACGGCCGCGACGACGCGGGTCACCGGATTATCGCCAGGCCGCGACAGGCTCTGGCTGTAGATGTAGCCGCAGAGTGCTGCGAACAGCAGCCACGGCGTCCAGACGCCCGCCAGCGCATTGACCTTGCCGGATTCGGCCAGGCTTTCGCCGAGCTGCAGGCCGTGATGGAACAACAGCATCAGCACGGCGGCGACGATCAGGCTGGCGGTGCGCTTGCCGCGCTTCGCCGACATGCCGAGCGGGATCGCCAGTAGCGGCAGCAGCGGCAAGGACAAGGTGCGGGCAATGCGGCCGTACATCTCGCCAGCGATCCTGGCCGGCGTCAGCGGCGTGGCCGGATCAGGCAGACCACCGCCGAGCAATTCGGGAAAAGTCAGCTCGCGCTCGTTGCCGCCGCGGGCGCGGAACGGCGGCGCATCCGGCGTGAACGCGGTGTTGCTGTCGAGCGTGGCGAAGTGCACGGCCAGCAGACCGGCGCCGGGACGATCCCGGTAGTGATCGCCGCCGACCAGGCTCAAGGTCAGGCGGCTGCCGTCATCGGACGGCGTCAGCGCGCCGGTTTCGCCGGTGGTCAGTTCCTCGCGGCCCGCGACTTCGCGGCGGATGAACACATGGCGCAAGCCGCGGCCGGTCTTGTCGACTTCATCGGCCGTCAGCATGTAGCCGCTGCCAGCGCTGGCGAAGGTGCCCGGTTGCAAACGAGCGTCCCAGCCGGCATTCAGGGCCGAATACATCACCGCGCGATAGTCGTAGCGCGAATACGGCTGCAGCCAGCCGAACACCCAGGCGCTGAGCAGGGCGAGGACGATCGATACCGCCAGAAACGGCCGGGTCAATCGGGCGATCGACTGGCCACCGGCCAGATAGGCATCGAGTTCGTTCTCGTCACCGAGCTTCGAGACGACCACGAACAGCGCCACGAAGAACGCTGCCGGCAGCGCCAGCCCGAGGTAGTACGGCACCAGATTCAGCACCAGCTTGAACACCGCCGGAAGCGCGTGGCTGTTCTCGGCAAGGATGTCGAACAGCCGCAGCAGGCGCTCCAGCAGCAGCGCGATCAGTACCGTGCCGAGACAGAGCAGCAGGGTCGGCAGCAGCTGCCGCAGCAGGTAGCGATCGAGGATGGTCGGCATCAGCGGGCAGCCGCTCCAGACCAGTGGGCGCTCAATTCAGCGCTGAGCGCTTCAAGCTGCGCATCGCTCAGGCTGACCGCTTCGGCCAGCGCCGGCGGATTCGGCCATCCCGCGTCCGGAAAGCTCAGGCCAGCATGCTCACGGGTTCCTGCATAGCGCGGAATGACGTGAAAGTGCACGTCCGGATCGACCATCATCAGCATCAGCCAGTTGATCCGCTCATAGCCGGTGAACGCGGCGAGCAGGCGCTCAACACCTTGCGTGACCTCGGCCAGCTCGGCGAACGCCCGGCCACTGATCGCCGAGAACGCTGTCACCGGTTCCTTGCAGACCACGACCAGGCTGCCAAGCGTCGGCTGCTTCGGACGTAGCTGCACAGTCCAGCAAGCGGTCTCGGCGATCCGGGAACGGGGCCAGGCGAACTTCAGCGCGGTGGGATTCGGCATGCGGAGCGGGAAAAAACCATACACAAGTGAGGGTCTGTGGGCAGTTACTTTGGTCGCTGCGCTGCCGGTCAAAAAGCCGCCAGGCGAGGCGCGGACCGCAGACCATAGCTTACCTATGGTCAAGGTTCGCAACGAAGTCCTGGCGGTTTTTTGGCCGCAGCCCGGAGGGGCGGGGCCGTTTGGGCCCATTGCTGCCTCGGCTCGTCGCGCCAATGGAACCGCCATTACCACTCCTCGCTCGTTGCA
>NZ_CAISIQ010000240.1 GCF_903885465.1 uncultured Nevskia sp. | reverse complement strand
CCCGGTGCCGAGTACGGCCCGGCCAAGCAATGGCCGGCGGCCTACTACGCGCAGCTGGCGGCGGAGCTTGGCCGGCAAGGCATCCGCAGCTGGATCATCGGTTCGAAGAAGGAACAGCCGCTGGGTGCGGAGATCGTCGCAGTCTCGAATGGTGCGGCGATCAATCTCTGCGGCCGCACCAGCCTGGTCGATGTCATCGATCTGGTCAGCGTTGCCCGCGCAGTGGTCTGCAATGATTCGGGACCGATGCACATCGCGGCGGCAGCGGGCGCCAAGCTGGTCGCGATCTATGGTTCATCGACGCCGGATCACACGCCGCCGATGACCACGCACGCCGCGATCCACTACCGGCGTCTGGCTTGCAGCCCCTGCTTCGAGCGGACTTGTCCGTTGAAGCCACCCGCGGAACCGATGGCCTGCCTGACCGGCATCCATCCGGACGCGGTTTTATCGAGCCTGACGCGGCTCGCAGACTTATAATGCGCGCCGTTCGGGTACGCGCCGGGTCGGCGCCTCCCGTCCCCTTTCAAAGCCCGGCTGCAAACAATCGAGGAACGAAGCAAATGACGACGATGGCCGACCGTGATGGCTTGATCTGGCTCGACGGCGAAATGGTGCCGTGGCGTGAAGCCCAGACCCATGTCCTGACCTACACGCTGCACTACGGCGTCGGCTGCTTCGAAGGTGTCCGTGCGTACCACACGCCGAAGGGCACAGCGATCTTCCGGCTCGGCGATCACACCAAGCGCCTGTTCAACTCCGCGAAGATCCTCGGCATGAAGATGCCGTTCTCGCAGGAAGTGATCAACGAAGCCCAGCTTGAAGTGCTGCGCGCCAACAAGCTGAAGGAAGCTTATCTGCGGCCGATGGTGTTCTACGGCGCCGAAGGCATGGGCCTGCGCGCCGACAACCTGAAGACCCACGTGATGGTCGCCGCCTGGACCTGGGGCGCGTATCTGGGTGCCGACAACGTCGAGCGCGGCATCCGCGTGCGCACCTCGAGCTACACCCGTCACCACGTCAATTCGATGCTCTGCCGGGCCAAGGCCAACGGCAACTACATCAATTCGATGCTGGCGCTGAACGAAGTGCTGAAGGACGGCTACGACGAAGCGATCATGCTCGACATGTCCGGCCACATCGCCGAAGGCAGTGCCGAGAACATCTTCCTGGTCAAGGACGGCGCGCTGCATACGCCGGATCTGAACTCTTGTCTCGATGGCATCACCCGCAAGACCATCATGCAGCTGGCGGCCGATGAAGGCATCCCGGTGTACGAGCGCCGCATCACCCGCGACGAGATGTACATCTGCGACGAAGCCTTCTTCACCGGCACCGCCGCTGAAGTGATGCCGATCCGCGAGATCGACAACCGCGCGGTCGGTGCCGGCAAGCGCGGCCCGATCACCGAGAAGCTGCAGAAGCTCTACGTCGCCTCGGTCAAGGGCGAGCGCAGCGAATATCCGGAGTGGCTGTCGCACACCAGCTCGGCCGCCGCCAAGGCCGCCTGAGTCTCCGCCCCGCGTGAGCGACCGTGATGAGGTGATCGCGGCAATCCCGGCCTTCCAGCGCGCCCGCGTGCTGGTGGCCGGCGATGTGATGCTCGACCGCTACTGGGTCGGGCCGACCGGCCGCATCTCGCCGGAAGCGCCGGTGCCGGTGGTGCGCATCCAGAAGGACGAAACCCGTCCTGGCGGCGCGGCCAACGTGGCGCTGAACATCGCTTCGCTCGGTGGTGCCGTGCAGTTGCTCGGCGTCGTTGGTCGTGACGAAGCGGCGGGCAAGCTGCGCGAAGCGCTGATCGCCAAGCACGTGTTGCCGACCTTCATCGAAACCGCGTCCTGCCCGACGATCACCAAGCTGCGCGTGCTGTCGCGCAATCAGCAGCTGATCCGGCTCGATTTCGAGGAATCGCTGGCGGTCGCCGGTGCCTTCAATCGCGGGGACTATCTGGCCAGCTTCAAGACGGCGCTGGCCGATTGCTCGGTGGTGATCCTGTCCGACTACGGCAAGGGCACGCTGGCCGATGCCGCGTTGATGATCGCCGCTGCGCGCGCCGCCAACCGGCCGGTGCTGGTCGATCCGAAAGGCAGCGACTGGCGGCCGTATCGCGGAGCGACCCTGATCACGCCGAACCTGTCCGAACTCGAAGCGGTTGTCGGCCCTTGTCCGGACGACGCGACGATCGTCGCCAAGGGCACCAAGCTACGCGACGAGCTCGGTATCGACGCACTGCTGGTCACCCGTTCGGAAAACGGCATGACCCTGCTGGCGCCGAACCAGCCGCCGCTGCATCTGCCGACCGTCGCTCGCGAAGTGTTCGATGTCACCGGCGCCGGCGATACCGTGATCGCCACCTTCGGCGCCGCGCTGGCTGCTGGCCATGATTTCGGCCACGCGGCGCGCATCGCCAATCTGGCCGCCGGCATCGTCGTCGGCAAGCTCGGTACCGCCACCGTCACCCAGAGCGAACTGCTACGCGCGATCCGCCGTCAGCACGAGGACGACAGCGCCGTGCTCGCCGAAGACGAGCTGCTCGAGCGTGTGCGCGCGGCGCAGGCGCAGGGCCAGGTCATCGTCATGACCAATGGCTGTTTCGATCTGCTGCATGTCGGCCATGTTCGTTATCTGGAAGCGGCGCGCCGGCTGGGCGATGTGCTGATCGTCGCGGTCAACACCGATGATTCGGTGAAGCGTCTGAAAGGCCCGACCCGGCCGCTGAACAACACCGACGACCGCATGCGCATGCTGGCCTCGCTGAAGTGCGTCGACTGGGTGGTGCCGTTTTCCGAAGACACGCCGCTGCGCCTGATCACCGCCGTGCTGCCGGACCTGCTGGTCAAGGGCGGTGACTACCGGCCGGAGCAGGTTGCCGGTCACGACGTGGTCAGCGCCAACGGCGGCCAGGTGGTGATTCTCGATTTCCATCCCGGCTATTCGACAACCCGGATCATCGAACGCGCACGCGGCTGAACGCAGCACTGCAACATTCCGACTCTCACCTGAAGGAAGCCCCGATGCGCATCAAGCCGAAGTTTCTGTCCGCCGCGCGCCTGCTCGGCCTTGCTGTGCTGGCACTGGTCGCACAAGCCTGGCTGACGCCGTCCGTTGCTCTGGCTGCACGCTTCCAGCCGGTGGCCGGCGTGACCACCTTCGAGGCCGAGTTCACGATCGACGGACGTGCTCGCCGCGTGCTGTACGTGCGCCCGGTGGCGAACCCGAGTGGCCTGGCACCGGCGATCGTCGTGCTCCATTACGCGGGTGGCGATTCGGAGGAAATGGCCAATCTGATCGAGATCGGCCAGCTGGTGCGCGATACCGGCGTCTGGGCGATCCTGCCGAATTCGCGGGGCCGCAACTGGTCGTTCGATCCGGTTCGTGACCGCAATGGCCCGGACGATGTCGGCCTGATCACCAAGGTCATCGACAACGCCGTTTCGGCCTATCCGATCGACGCTCGCCGGGTATACCTGACCGGCTTCTCGTCCGGCGGCTTCATGACCCAGCGTTACGTCTGCGAGCATCCGGAGCGGATCGCCGCCGCGGCCTATGTGTCGTCGACTTTGCTCGATAGCCTGCGCAGAGTCTGCACGCCGTCGCTGCCAATGCCGATCATCGGCATGCATGGCACGCGCGATCCCAAAGTGGCCTACAGGAAGAAAGTCGGCTTGTCGTCGGCCCCGGACACGGCGCTGTTCTTCGCCAACCTCAACCGCTGCCTGAGCCCGCCACAGCACAGCAATCTGCCGAACATCGCCAACGATCGAACCACCGTGCAGCTCGACGCCTACAACAGCTGCGCTTCGGCCTCGCCGGTGCGCTTCTACACGATCACCGATGGCGGCCACACCTGGCCGGGCAACGACTATCAGCTGGGTTTCGCAGGGCGCACGACGCAGGACATCGACGCCACGCGGGTGATCTGGGATTTCGTCCGCAACTACGCCCGCTGAACGCAGCGCTCTTTACAGCCAGCCCTTCTGCCGCGCCAGCCGATAGGCCTCGATGCGGTTCGCCGCACCGAGCTTGCCGATCGCTTCCGACAGATAGTTGCGCACCGTGCCGTGGGATAGGTGCAGCTGCGCGGCGATCTCCGCAGACGCCAGGCCTTCGCCGGCCAGCCGCAGCACGCGGCGCTCGCGTTCGTTGAGCGGGTCCGGCTCGCCCCAGGCTTCCAGCGCCAGCTGTGGATCGATCACCCGGCCGCCGTGCTGCACCTTGCGCAGTGCCTCGGCGAGCTGTTCGGCCGGCGCATCCTTGAGCAGATAGCCGACCACGCCGGCATCGAGCGCCCGGCGCAGATAACCGGCACGGGCGAAGGTGGTGACGATCACCACCTTGCAGCGCAGGCCGCGTTCGGCAATCCGCGCCGCCAGTTCCAGGCCGCTGAGCTTGGGCATCTCGATGTCGGAGACCAGCAGATCGGGCTTCAGCTGCTGCACCGCCAGCCAGGCCGCTTCACCATCGGCGCAGGTGCCGACCACATCGATATCGGCTTCCAGATCGAGCAAGGCGGACAAGGCTCCGCGCACCATCGCCTGATCCTCGGCCAGCAGTACGCGGATCGCGCCCAGCGCCTTGCCGTTGTTGATGGCTTCGCCGCTCATGCCAGCGAGGCCGGCAGCGAACAGCCGGACGCCGATGTCTGCGCAGTGGCGGTAACTGGCGCTGCTTCGGGATGGATCGGCACCCGCAGGCTCAGACGGGTGCCGCCACCAGGTGGTGATTCGATCGCCAAGCTTCCGCCAAGCGCTTCCAGGCGCTGCCGCATGCCCTGCAGGCCGTTGCCGAACCGGTCGTCGTCGACGCCGCCGCGGCCATCGTCGGCAATGCTCAGTTCGATTGCCGCGCCATCCTGTTGCAGGTTCAGCAGCACGTTCTTGGCGCCGGCATGGCGATGGACGTTGGTCACCGCTTCACGCAGGCACATCGCCAGCGCGGCATCGATGTTCAGCGACAGCTCCGGTAGCCGCTCGGCACCGCTCAAGGCCACGCCGGAGGATTCCAGCAGCAGCCGGGCCGAGACCCGTTCTGCGGCGAGACCGCTGGCGCGAATGCCGGTGACCGCCGCGCGAACCTGGGTCAGCGATTCACGCGCGACCTGGTGCAGTTCGCGGACATGCTCCCGCGCGGCCAGCGGATCACGCTCGAACAGACGATCGGCCAGCTCGCTCTTGATCGCGATCAGCGACAGCGTGTGACCGAGCAGATCGTGCAGATCACGGCCGATGCGTTCGCGCTCGGCGCTCGCGGCAAGCCGCCGCACTTCCTGCTGGGACAGCCGCAGCTCGCTGTCATGGCGAGCGTTGATGCTGAAGAACAGATTGAGCAGGCCGATGATCGTGCAGGTGGCGACCGCGCCGATGGTCACCGGCAGCGGCAGCCGGTCGAGCAGGGCGACTACCGAGAACATCGCCATGAAGGCCGCCAGCCACAGTAGCGAACGCTTCGGCGTGGTGCAGAACGGGAACAGCGCGCAGGCGTAGATGGCGTAGGACCAGGTCTTGGTCGTCGGCAAGGTCACCAGGCCGAGCATGGCGATCGCAGCGGTGTAGTAGACGACCCGGGCGCCGTCGCCGTACCAGGCTTTCAGATACAGCCACAGGAACAGCGGCACCGTGGCGTAGGTGCCTGCCGTGATCAGCAGGCTGTTGTCCTTGCGCATCCAGGGCGCAGCGAACACCCAGAACAGCCAGATCAGATGCAGCAACGGAAACCAGCTGCCGCCGGTCAGCAGGCCACCGCGCCCGATCCGGATCGCGATGCACTGAGGATGCGGCCTGAGCAGAGTGTCGAGCATTGAGCGGCGAGGGCTGGCTTCCGTCCGATGCTGAGGCCCGCGCGCGGGCTGGGCAAGCGCTGCGCTGACGTCGTTCATGGCGGCTTACACCCACCAGCCGTTGGTGATGAAGATGCGACGGCTGGCACCTTCCCTCTCCACCGACTTGGTCGCGGTCGCCTTGGGCGTCGCGTACTGCGTCCGCGACGCCAGCGGCGAGGACGCTGCCGAGATGCGAGACCACGCCGCGGTATGCGGCAGCCCCAGCACCCCGAAGCTGCCGACGATGCAGACGGCCGCGATCAGCT
>NZ_CAISIQ010000239.1 GCF_903885465.1 uncultured Nevskia sp. | reverse complement strand
CGAAGCGGCCGACCACCTTGCACGCGCTGCAGGCCACGGCCGCGGTCGGCCAGATGGGTCTGGTCCGCGCCTATGAAACCGAGTTCGAGAAGCACGGCATCCGCGCCGCACAGATCCTGCTGACCCACGAGGATGTCTCCGATCGCGGCCGTTATCTGAACGCGCGCGGCACCTTGAACACCTTGCTGGAGCTGGGCGTGGTGCCGGTGGTCAACGAGAACGACACGGTCGCCACCGACGAGATCCGCTTAGGTGACAACGACACGCTCGGCGCGCTCACCGTCAACCTGATCGAAGCCGATCTGCTGGTGATCCTGACCGACCAGCAAGGTCTGTACGACTCCGATCCGCGCAGCAATCCGGACGCCAAGCTGTTGTCCGAAGCCGATCTGTCCGACCCGAATCTCGGCGGCATGGCCGGCGACAGCAAGGGCGAACTCGGCCGCGGCGGCATGCGCACCAAGCTCACGGCGGCGCACTGGGCGGCCCGCTCGGGTGCGTCGACGGTGATTGCCTACGGCCGCGAGCCGGAGGCGCTGCTGAAGATCGCCAGTGGTGTGCCGATCGGCACCTTGCTGAAGCCGGCGCAGTCGGTGATGGCCTCGCGCAAGCGCTGGATTGCCGGACAGCTGCAGGTTCGCGGTCGCCTGACCCTGGACGATGGCGCTGTGAAAGTGCTGCGCGAACAAGGCCGCAGTCTGCTGCCGGTCGGCGTGCGCCACATCAGCGGCGAGTTCGATCGTGGCGATCTGGTGCTCTGCCTCGGCCTCGACGGCCGCGAGATCGCCCGCGGTCTGAGCAACTATGGCGCCAGCGAAGCGACCCGCATCATCGGCGCGCCGAGTGCCGAGATCGAAAGCCGCCTCGGCTATCCGGGCGAGCCGGAGCTGATCCATCGCGATAATCTGGTGCTGACCGCCTGACATTGGCGGGAAACCGGTTTCTTCGGCGTCTGCGATAGGCTTGGATCAAACCCAGGCAGCGGTTGACGCATCCAAGGCGCATTGTTGCTGCATCTTAAGTGCAGCTACCCACTATCGCGTCCGATTGGCTGCACGCCTGAAACGGCTGTGCACGCCATGGGGCTACACAGGGACCCTTGCATGAGCGTCATGACCCGTAACCGCCACGCCGACAGCGCCAGCGGGAAACTCAAGATCGTGCTGGTGATCGTGCTGATCGTCGCTGCGCTTGCAGCGGTCTTTCTGTTGACTCGCGGCGGTTCTGCCGAAAAGCCGGCCGATCCGAACGCCAAGGCTTACACCGGCCCATATGAACTGGCGGCGGCCGATGTTGCGACGGTCGAGCAGCGCGCGTTGTCGCGTTCGTTGCCGCTGTCCGGCTCGCTGACGCCGCTGGTTCAGGCGACGGTGAAATCCCGCGTCTCCGGCGACGTGCTGGAAGTGCTGGTCCGCGAAGGGCAGGTGGTGAAGAAAGGCGAGGTGCTGGCGCGCATCGACATCCGCAACCTCGGCGCCCAGTTCGACTCCCAGCGCGCTTCGCTGGACAAGGCACGCGCCGATCTCGCCCTGGCAAAGATCAACAGCGAAACCAATGCGCTGATGCTGAAGGAAAAGTTCATCTCCAAGAACGCCTATGACTCGGCGCTGAGCGCGTATGACGCGGCTGCCGCCAGCGTCAAGGTTGCCGAAGCGCAGGCGCGGCTGGCGCAGATCGGCCTCGATGACGCCGTGGTCCGGGCGCCGATCGCCGGTATCGTTTCGCAGCGCATGGTGCAGCCGGGCGAAAAGGTGTCGCCGGATTCGCCGATGCTGGCGATCGTCGATCTGGGCCAGCTGGAACTCGAGGCGCCAGCGCCGGCGTCAGAGATCCCGTCGGTCAAGATCGGCCAGACCGGCAGCTTCAAGGTCGGCGGTTACGGCGAGCGCGTGTTCACCGCCAAGGTCGAACGGATCAATCCTTCCACCGATGCCGGCACCCGTTCGATCAAGCTGTATCTGTCCGTGGACAACGCCGATGGCGCCTTGCGCGGCGGCATGTTCGCCCAGGGGCAACTGGTGCTCGATCAGAGCGCGCCGTCGCCGACGGTGCCGACCTCGGCGATCCGCAGCGACAGCGGCGTGAGCTATGTGCTGGCTGTCGAGCAGGACAAGCTGGTACGCCACACCGTGACCCTCGGCCTGAAGACCGACGACGCTTCGTTCGTCGAAGTGCGCGACGGAGTCAGTATCGGCACCCAGGTGCTGGCGGCGAAGATCGATGCACTGCACGACGGCTCGACCGTCAAGCTCGCAGCTTCGGCCACCGCGAAGTAAGCGCCATGTGGATCACCAAGACCAGCGTCAATCAGCCGGTATTCGCGACCATGGTGATGGTCGCGTTGCTGGTGCTCGGCGTGTTCTCGTACCAGCGTTTGCCGGTCGAGAAACTGCCCGATGTCTCGGTGCCGGTGCTGAGCATTTCCGTCGAGTATCCCGGCGCCTCGCCGGAAGCGGTCGAGAACGATCTGCTCAAGCCGCTCGAGGAAGTGGTCAACTCGGTCGAGGGCGTCAAGCGCATCTGGGGCACGGCGCGTGAGGGCCTGGGCTTCATGCAGATCGAGTTCGATCTGTCCGTGGACGCCGCCCGCGCGACCCAGGAAACCCGCGACAAGGTCGCCCAGATCCAGCCGACTTTCCCGCGCGATGCCAAGCCGCCGCTGATCACGCGTACCAACAACGACGAGAACCAGCAGCCGATCATCAATCTGGCGCTGTTTTCCGATACCCGCACGCTGCGTGAGGTATCGACGCTGGTCGATCAGGTGGTCGTCAAGCGGCTGCAGAACGTGCTCGGTGTCGGCAGCATCCAGGTCAACGGTCAGTCCGAACGGCAGATCCAGATCTTCCTGAAGCCTGATGCGCTGGAAGCCTGGCGAGTCGGCGTCGATCAGGTGATCGCCGCAATCCAGGCCGCGAATCAGGACCTGCCGGCTGGCGCGATCAGCCGGGGTTCGAGCGAGCAGCTGGTGCGAATCGAAGGCAAGATCAAGGAGCCAGCAGCATTCGCGCGCATCGTCGTCGCCACCCAGAACGGCACCTCGATCCATCTCGATCAGGTTGCCGAAATCGTCGACGGCGAAGCCGAGGAGACCTCGATCTCGCGAGTCGATGGCAAGCGTTCAGTCGGCATCGATATCTTCAAGGTGCAGGGCGCGAACATCGTCAGCGCCGCCGAAGGCGTGGCCAAAGCGATCGAGCGCCTGAAGGCCGAACTGCCGGCCGACGTGCGGATCGTCAAGATCTACGCGACTGCCGACGACATCACCGCCTCGGTTGAACAGGTCAAGGAAACGATCATCGAAGGCGGCCTGCTGACCGTGCTGATCGTCTTCCTGTTCCTGCATTCCTGGCGCTCGACGATCATCACCGGCCTGACCTTGCCGATCTCGGTGATCGCCACTTTCATCGCGCTGCACGCCTTCGGCTTCACGCTGAACTTCCTGACCCTGATGGCGCTGAGTCTGTGCATCGGTCTGCTGATCGATGACGCGATCGTGGTCCGCGAGAACATCGTCCGCCATCTGGCGATGGGCAAGAGCCATGTTCGAGCCGCACTCGATGGCACTCAGGAAATCGGCCTGGCGGTGATGGCGACGACCTTCGCGATCCTCGCAGTGTTCGTACCGGTGGCGTTCATGAGCGGCATCATCGGCCGCTTCTTCTTCCAGTTCGGCATCACAGTCGCGGTCGCCGTGCTGGTCAGCTTGTTCGTCAGCTTCACGCTCGATCCGATGCTGTCGGCAGTCTGGCGCGATCCGCCGCAAAACCGCTTCAAGTACCTGCCCTGGCTGGGTCGCTTGATGGAAAAGGTCGAGCATGGCGTCGACTTCCTGCATCGTGTTTACGGCCGGGTGCTGGCCTGGGCGCTGCGCACCGAGCGCCGCCGGGTCTGGCTGCCGATCTTTGGCCTGGCCCACGCCGCACGCAATCTGGACTGGCGGCAGATCGGCACCGTGTCGAACCGCGGCATCGTGCTGTGGATCGCGGCTTTCACTTTCTTCGGCAGCTTCACCTTGCTGCCCTTCATCGGCACCGAATTCTTCCCGCGTGGCGATGACGGTTTCACCTCTTTGCGCATCAACACGCCGCTCGGTTCGAGCCTGGAATACACCGATGCCAAGGCGCATCAGGTCGAAGCGATCCTGCATGAGTTTCCGGAAATCGAAACCATCGCCACCGAGGTCGGCACCGAGGAAGGCAAGAATTACGCGCGTCTGAATCTGCGCCTGACCGATCGCCAGAAGACCCATCGGCGGCCGCAGAAGGATGTCGAGAAAGCGGTACGCGAGCGGATCAAGGGCGTTGCCGGCATCGATCTCACGGTCGGCTTCGGCGGCTCGATCTTCATCTCGCTGCTCGGCCCCGATGCGACCAAGCTGACCGAGATCACCAAGGGCGTGATCGTCGAGATGGCCAAGGTCAAGGGCATTTCCGATCTTGAAAGCAGCGAGAAGGGTGAAAGCCCAGGGCTAGCGATACGGATCAATCAGGAACTGGCCGGCGATCTCGGCTTGAGCAATG
>NZ_CAISIQ010000238.1 GCF_903885465.1 uncultured Nevskia sp. | reverse complement strand
TGCCCTCGTCCCCCTGAATTCGCCACTCGCCAGCCACGCATGAAAGTCCTGATCGTCTACGCCCATTCGCAACCCACTTCGTTCAACGGTGCGCTGCTGCGCACTGCGGTGGAGACGCTTGAAGCCGAGGGTCACCAAGTGCAGGTCTCGGATCTCTACGCGATGGGCTTCAATCCGGTCGCCTCGGAGGCCGACTTCAAGGCGCGCCGTTTCGAAGGCCATCTGCAGTACGACCGCGAGCAGAAGGCCGCCGTCGCGGCCGGCAGCTTCAGCGATGACATCGCTGCCGAGATCGACAAGGTCCAGTGGTGCGACTTGCTGATCCTGCAGTTCCCGCTCTGGTGGTATTCGGTGCCGGCGATCATGAAGGGCTGGTTCGATCGGGTGTTCGCCAACGGCCTCATGTACGGCCAGTTTGGCCGCTTCAACAAGGGCGGCATGCGCGGCAAGCGGGCGATGGTGTCGACGACCACCGGCTGCTTCCCGGGCATGGTCGCCGAGGGCGGGGTGATGGGCCATCTCGATGCCATCCTCTGGCATCTGCAGTACGGCACCTTGGCCTATGTCGGCTTCGAGGTGCTGGAGCCGTTCGTGACCTGGTCGGTTCGTTACGAGGATGATCAGGCGCGCGTCGGTTACCTCGCAGCACTGGGCGAGCGTCTGAAGCATCTCGATCAGGTGCCGATCCAGCCGCTGCACGCCGTCGAGGAATTTGGCGAAGACTGGAAGCTCAAGGCCGGTATCGAGCCGCGAACCTTCGCGCATCAGGCTTGCGAGGCGCGCAGGCGCTGAGTCGAAGCGGTAAAGGCAGGACTAAAACAATAACCAGAAACGAGGAGAGATCATGGGCAGCCAATATCTGGGTATCGAGGCGCGGCCGCTGGATGCGGTGATGCCGGCGCTGGCGCAGGACATCGTCACCGGCGTGACCGCGACCCTGGTGGCCTTGCTCTGTCTCTACGCGTTCTGGCAGGCGTTCTCGGCCAAGCGCAACGATCGCTGGCTGATCATGCTGGTGGCGGCTTCGCTGACCATCCTGATGGAGCCGTTCGCCTGCTTTATGGTCAAGGCCCACCATCCCGCGGTCGGTGCCTATGTGCTGCTTACCGGGCTGGACGTGACGGTGCCCTGGCAGCTGCTGTTCTTCTACATCCTGTACTTCGCGCCGACTGCTGCATTCCTGATCTGGCGTGCTTCGAACGGCGTTTCGGCGACGCGCTACTGGCTCGACTTCGCCGGCATCTTCCTGTTGCTCTGGGGTGCCGAAGCGCTGGCGATCCATTTCGGTGTCTGGTTCTTCTTCGACTACAACCCCTTCGAAGTTGCCGGTCTGCCGCTGTGGGTGGCGCTGACCAACATCTCGGCGGTCTACGCCTGGGCCGTTGCAGCCTCGTACTGTCTCGATCATCTGAAAGGCGCGGCGCGCTGGTTCACCGTACTGGCCGCGCCGTTCGCGGCCATCGCGGCCTATGGGCCGGTGAGTCTTCCGGCCGCCGTCGTGCTCTATCGCGACGGCGCTGGTTACGATCAGACCCAGCCGGCCGCGGCGATCAGTGTCCTGGTCGGACTCGGCTTCGTCTTCGCGGCGCGGCATCTGTTGCTGCTCAGTGCCGGCCGCATCAGACCTGGCGCCATTGCCTGACTCTCTCCATCACCACCAGTCCCCAGACCATGTCCACGACTGCTACTGCGCTGACCGTCGAGAACGGCATCGCGCGCCTGCGCTTCACCGATCCCGAGCACGGCAACCCGATCAACCGCCGGCTCTGTGACGAAATGTGCGATCGCGCCATCGAACTGTCCTGCCGCAGCGATGTGCGAGTGGTGCTGGTCACGGCCGAAGGCAAGAACTTCGGCTTCGGCGGTGACATCGCGCACTTCGTCGCCCAGGGCGATCAGCTGCCATCCGAAATCAAGCGGATGACCGCGACGATCCATAGCGCCATCGCCCGCCTGCAGCGGATGGATGCGCCGATGGTGGCCGCCGTGCAGGGCGTCTGCGCCGGCGGTTCGGCCGCGTTTGCCGCGGGCTGCGATGTCGTGGTCAGTGCCGACAACGCGCGCTGGGTCGCTGCCTACACCGGCATCGGCTACAGCACCGACGCCAGCGCCACGGTGATGTTCTCGCGGCGCATGGGTCTCGCCCGCGCCCGCAACTTCCTGCTGCGCAATCAGACGCTCGATGCGCAAGCCGCGCTCGCGGCCGGTCTCGTCGATGAAGTGGTGCCTGCCGATCAGTTGCTGGCGCAGGCTGAAGCGATCGCGCTGAAGTTCGCTGCTGGCCCGACCAAGGCTTACGGCGAAGTGCGCCGTCTGCTGCTGTCGGTGCAGGACCAGCCGCTGGAAACGCAGCTGGAAATGGAAGCACAGGCTCTGTCGCGGGTCGCCTCCACCGAGGACGCGCGTGAAGGTCTGGCCGCATTCAACGAGAAGCGCAAGCCGCGCTTCACCGGTCGCTAGAGATGTCGATACCGCTACCACCAGGCCAGATCGAGCGGCCGCAATTCCCGCGCTTCGGTCTCGGCAAGTTCGCGCGGCGCTTTCCCGCCGAGCCTGATCGCATCCGCGTGCAGGTCGCCGGTGATGTCGAGTGCAAGCTGACGATCGAAGCGCAACTGCTGGCCTTGCCGAGGATCGAGCAGCAGAGCGATTTCCACTGCGTCACCACCTGGTCGATCCGCGGTGCGCGCTGGAGCGGCTGGCGCTTCGCCGATTTCTATCGGCAGATCGTCATGGCCGATGCGCGCCCTCTGGCAGAAGCCGAGTTCGTCGTCCTCCGGGGTGAAGACGGTTACTGCAGCTGCCTGCCGCTGGAAGATCTGC
>NZ_CAISIQ010000237.1 GCF_903885465.1 uncultured Nevskia sp. | reverse complement strand
CTGGCCGCGCCTCGAGAACGAGGCCTACATCATGACTCTGGGTAGCGCGCGGCCACTCGGCGAAGCGCTGCAGCATGCCAACAGCGAACTGCAGCGCTGGCTGATGGCCGACTACGGCTACACCGAACGCGGCGCCCAATTGCTGATGGGCCAGGCTGCCGAACTGGAGATCGCCAACGTTGTCGATCCGAACTTCACGGCGGTGGCGAAGATCAAGAAATCACTGCTGCCGAAACGTTAGCTCAATGATCGGGTCTGAATGACGGGCCGGCAGCCGATGCCGACCCTGTAAGGTGCGACCCTGCCATCACGCCGTGGAGATTCCGATGCACCCTGATGCCATCGCTTTTGTCTCGCCCTCGGAAATGAACCGCCGTGGCTTCATCGTCACCGCGCTGGCCAGCGGTTTCGCGCTCGCCGTGCAGCCGGTTTCAGCGCAAAGCCTGATCACCACGCCGGCCGATGGCCTGCTGGCCGGCGAGGTCAGCATCCCGGTCAAGGACGGCAAGATGCCGGCCTATCGCGCCCAGCCACGCGGCGGCCGCAACCTGCCGACGGTGCTGGTGGTGCAGGAAATCTTCGGTGTGCACGAGCACATCAAGGATGTCTGCCGGCGTTTCGCGCAAGCCGGCTATCTGGCCATCGCCCCCGAACTGTTCGCGCGCCAGGGCGATGCCAGCAAGTACACCGACACCAAGGAACTGGTCGCCCAACTGGTCTCGAAAGTGCCGGACGCGCAAGTGATGGACGACCTCGACGCCACCGCGATCTGGGCCGCCAGCAACGGCGGCGATCCAGGCAAGCTGGCCGTCACCGGCTTCTGCTGGGGCGGCCGCATCACCTGGCTGTACGCCGCCCACAATCCGGTGGTGAAGGCTGGCGTCGCCTGGTACGGCGGCCTGATCCGCCCAGGCACCGAACTGCAGCCGCAGAACCCGATCGATCTCGTCGATCAACTCAAGGCACCCGTGCTCGGCCTCTATGGCGCGGCCGACACCGGCATCGCCACCGACACCGTCGACCAGATGCTCGCCAAGCTCGCCGCATCGAGCAGCCCGGCTGCCAAGGCTTCGGAGATCGTGCTGTATCCGGACACGCCGCATGGCTTCCATGCCGACTACCGGCCGAGCTACCGCGCCGCGCAGGCCAGGGATGGCTGGGTACGCCTGATGGACTGGTTCAGCCGCAACGGCGTGGTCTGATCCTTACGAATTTGGCGGGCAAGACAGCCGAGCGATAATCAGGCCTGATTCGTACGCCTCAGGAGTGGTTCGGCATGTCCGGTCCCGCCAGAAACGGTTTATTCCTCTACGCCAAGGATCTCGAACGCCTGGCTGGCTTCTACCAGTCCCTGCTGGCGATGCGCCGCGTTCACGCGACGGCCGAACTGGTGGTGCTGCAAGTGCCGGACTCCGACATGCAGCTGGTCATCCACGCGATCCCGGTGTCGATCGCCGCGACGATCACCATCACGACGCCGCCGGCGCGCCGCGAAGATACCGCGCTGAAGTTCTTCCTGACCGTGCCCAGCCTGCCGGCGTCGCGACGCCTTGCGGCTACGCTGGGCGGCGAGGTGTACACGGAGCAATGGCAGGGCCCGGGCTTCGTTGTGTCCAATGCCTGTGATCCGGAAGGCAACATCTTTCAGCTGCGCGAGAGCTTGTGAGCCTGACAAACAATCGAACGGAGTCAGCATGCTTCTTACCCGACGCGCCCTTCTAAGAAGCAGTGCCCTGATGGCAGCCGGGTTTGCGTTCAAACCTACCGCTTCGCAGGCGGCGGTCGGGGATGCAGGACTCGCTTCCGAAATCGGCGATGCCGCAAGATCTTCCATCCGTTCAGGAGCGTGCCCCGGTGTTGCCGTGCATATCTCGCTGCCTGGACGCACTCTGCTTTCGAACCACTACGGTTTGGCCAACATCGAGACGGCTACCGAACTGGCTGGCGGCAGCGTCTTTCGGATCGGCTCGCTCACCAAACAGTTCACTGCTGCCCTGGTGGTCAAGTTGGCCTCCGATGGCAAGCTGGACCTTGACGATGCCGTCTCGAAGCACTTGGCATTCTTCGCCGGGAGCCCGTCATTCACAGTGCGTGAGCTGCTGAACCACACAGCTGGGCTGCACAGCGATGAACGGAACGTCTCGTGCCCGACTGACCTTGCGAGGCCGAAGTCTCAAATCGCGTTGGCGCAGGAAATCAGCGCCCAATCCTCACCGTTCGATTTCGAGCCCGGAACGGCGTGGCTGTACAGCAACGCGAATTACATCGTGCTGGGCGCAGTGATCGAGCAGCTCACCGCCATGTCGCTCGCCGACGCGGCGGCGGCCATGATCTTCAAGCCCCTGGGCCTCGACAAGACCGCTTTCGATTCTTCAGACGCGGTGGTTGCTGGAAGAGTGGATGGCTATTCGCCTGTAGACGGCAGTCCCGGATCGTTTACTCATCCACCCATCATCGAGATATCGGAAGCGGGTGGTGCCGGTGCCATGCGGTCCACGGCAAGCGATCTGGGGCGATGGCATCGTGCGCTGTTCACGAATCGTCTTTTCGACAGACGCTTCTTGGACGAGATGATCACGCCTGGCCGCTTGCGCGATGGTCGTCTCAGCGGAGAAAACCGGTTCTCTCCAGACGATGCCAGCTATGGTGAGG
>NZ_CAISIQ010000236.1 GCF_903885465.1 uncultured Nevskia sp. | reverse complement strand
CTTCAAGATGACCGGTTTCGACTGATCTGGGCTCTTCTGATCTGGGAAGGCACGGTTGGTAATGCGCGTCTTCGTCAATTGCTGCCTCTTGAGACTGTTCAGGTCAGTCGACTTCTTACGTCTTTCGCCTACACCTTCCCCACTGCCGCAATCTGGGATCGCGCGTCGAAGCGCTACAAGGCTACGGGCGACCGCCCGCCGAGCTATCCGCCCCCTAATCTCGACGAGTACCTTGCGATCGTTGAAAAGTTACCAGAGGCGCTGCCCTGGCTGGACCGCGTCGTCAGTCTCGCGCCTAAGCCAGACGCGACCGTCTTCGCTTCGATTCAGGGAGCGTGCGCCCGCAAAACCGGGTTGTCGATCGAATACGCATCACTTAGCAAGCCGACGGGAACGGATCGGCTGGTCTTTCCTCACGCGATGGCGCAGGTGGGTATGCGCTGGATCGTCCGCGCGTGGTGTCCGCGCCGGGAAAGCTATATAGACTTAATGCTGGATCGGATCACCCGATCTGAACTATCGTCAAGCCTCCCCCCTGTATTGCCAACCGATGAGCGGTGGCATTCCAAGACAGATTTGCGTCTCAAAGTGCACGACCAGCTGCCGCGCAACTACGCTAGGCTCGTGCAACGCTATCGCTTCAACGGTGCCATCACCGCGCGACTCAGCGTGCGGAAAGCGCTGATTCCCTACGTCCTGCTCGATGTGCGGGCAGCACTTAATCCTGACATTGAACTGCCGCCTATGTTCGAGCTCCAGGTTGCAAATCCGTTAGTGATTGCACCATTTCAGTTTCCTAAATTGCAGGATGACGGAGATGAGCGATCTGTTTTAGGCGGCAGCGCCGACAACACATCATCCGATAGGTGACGTGGCGTCTACGCAGTCTGCGCGAATGAGGTTGCACGCGGGGCCGTTGCCATCAGGATTCCTATTCCGTATCGCCCGCTCAGCAGACTCAGCTTTGACTGAAGAGCATCCGCCCAATCGATGGTCACGCCTTCCCGCTCCTCGCATCGAGCAATGAAGCGGTTCAGCGATATCAAGATTTCCTCGAACGGGTAATCTTCGAGCGAGTAGGTTTTACCCTCGAAGACACCCAGCGCAAATATGTTTTCCCGGTAGAAATCGAAAAGCGTACTTGCGATTCGAGCCATCGGTGCTGTGCTGGCGTGAACCAGCAGAATCTTCAGCATGCGAGGTACCGCGTGGAAAGCGATATCCGGGCGTCCTTGCGCCGCAGCCTCTCTCGCCAGCAACGTCAGGCAAGCCAGTGCATCGAGGGTGGGACGCCGACCCAACATTTCCAGCGGCCTTTGATCCACGTGGCGACGCTGCCTCCCAAGGCCGGCCTTTCTGGCTGATATCTCGAAGATCAGATGCTGTGTGCTCGGCTCGAGTTCGTTGATCCAACGGTCGATGTTCTCAAGCACCGGCAGTCGGACGCGGAGTATGTCCCAGAGCACGTGGTTGATCAGCTGCGCCGAACCCGGCAACTGCATCTCCACCCTTTTGATTAGTAAGGCTCTCGGGATCCTCTTGCCATTGCCGTAAGCCGACCACTTGTTCCTGTGGTACCGAGTCGTGCCCTCTTCCTTGAATGCTTCGGGTTCAAAGCGGCGCTCCATGGCGTAGGCCGACGGCAGTCCGGTCCTCATGCGGATCGACTCGAACCAGTAGATACCCCGGAATGCATCGACGGGATCACGCCGAGATTTCGAGTTGCGCAAATGCGTGCGCAACGGCTCTCCTGATGAGGCGGGATCCATGTCTTTCAATAGCTTACGTTCTTATGGCATGGCCAAACTAGAGTAACTTTCATCGCGCATATGCCGTCTAGGCGTGGCCATCTGCGGGCAATACGATGGTGCCCATGTGACAGGGTATGACAATGCACGAAATTACTGAAAGCACCGCTGGTGATGTGGCCGACCTGGTCCGCCGGGATCTCTTGCAACGGTACGGACCCATGATTGGCGACGACGATCTGCGCACGGCACTCGGCTACAAGTCGATGGATGCGTTCCGACAGGCGCTGGCTCGAAAAACCGTCCCTGTCCCGGTCTTCAGCCTGGAAAACCGCCGCGGCAAGTTCGCGCTGGCGCAGGACATTGCCGTCTGGCTTTCGGCTCGACGCGAAGGCGCGGTCAAGGAAATGAACCGAGCCGGCGATGGCATTCATCACGCAGATGCCGGGCGCTCTGCGTAAGTCTCAAGGACTCAAAACCACGCGGCACAATTTCTTCAGGAGGTGACCCAGCAGAGATGACCAGACCAGAAACGCCTTAAGCAAAGTTCCAGAGGCCAGAAACGACAAAGCCAAGGTGATCAGACCTTGGCCAGCCGTGGGAGCGAAAGCAGGATTTGCGATCGACACCAGTCACGTCATCCAAATCCTATCAAAACACGCGCCGTTGTCAATGCGCGCGGCCCCGTGCGCGCCCGAAATCTGGGCGCGCAGGCCTCACAGGTCGGCTATCTGCCGGCGCATGTGATGAGGATTTGCCATGTTGAGTCGCAGTACGCCTTTCGGCGCTTTAGGGGATCGTTTGTCGATCCCATCGAGCGCCGCGCAGCCATTTGCCGGCTTCGAGCCGGCGCCGCCCCACCTGTTCCACCGCATCGAGGACGCCTTCACCCGGCGCCCCGATTCGGCCTCAATCCTTCAGGGCGTTCGAGCTTTCCGTAAAGGCCGACCGCACGTCCGTGTCGTGCTTGTGCCGTCACCGAAGAATGGCCAGCACTTCATTGCCTGCGAGGGCCGGCTCGAAGCCGGGTTTGCACTGAGCCTGGAGATCGACCCGGACGTGATGGCGTTCCGGACCCAGCCCTTTCTGTTGCCCTCATCCTCCGGTCGGGCGTTGGTCTGCGACTTTGCGATCCAGCGTTCCGATCACAGCTATGTCGTGGTCGACGTGAAACCCAAGGGTCAGTTGGAGCGCGAGTCGGTCAAGCAGCGGATGCGGATCGTGCGGGCGGCACTCTCCGACGCCGGCATTCCCCATCGGACCATCACCGAGGTCAAGCTGGAACGTCAGCCCGCCCGAGACATCCGGGAGCATTTGCGGAAGGGCGCAAGCATTTTGCTCTCGCCGTTCGGCCGGGAGCAACTGCTCACCGCCCTCGGCACTCGCTTGGTTCGGGTCAGCGAACTCCGCGTCATGGCCATAACCCTTGGCCTACCCGTGCTCTCCGTCGAAAGGCTCGCGCTGCTCGGCGACCTCACGTTTCCCATCTCCGCGCCCTGGCGCGAATCCACGCTTATCGGAGCTACCCATGGAACAGATCATTCCGCTTCTCACGGTTGGGGCACAGTTCGAGATGTCCGAGTGCCCGTTTGAGGTCGCTGGCATCCGCGGCGACGAAGTGCGAATCGCACCGATGCTCGGCGGCACGATGCGGCACCTGAAGTTCAAGGCGCTAGCCGATCTGATGGCACAGAGTCAGATCAAGGTGACTTATCAGCCGCCGAAGCCCTCCGACCCGCTAAGCCAGCAGCTGCGCAGCGGCCTCGACCAGAAACAGCTCGACAAGCTCAACCGCCAGCTTCGCTGGGTTCGGGAAATCTACAAGCGCATTCCTGAGAATCCCTGCTCGCAGCGTGCGATCTCCGAACAGCTCAAGTCGGTGAGCGAGGCCTTCAAGGATACGAAGGCACCCGGCGTGTCCACGATCGCCGACTGGATGAAGCGCTGGATTCGCGGCGGGCGCGTCGACACCGCGTTGATGCCCAAGATGAAGCCATCGCGGGTCGATCACAGCAAGCTCGATCCGAAGGTCGTCGAGTTCATCAGCACATCGGTCGAGGCCGTCTACCTGACGCGGCAACGCAATCCGATCTCGGCCGTGTATTCCGACGTCCAGGTGCAGGTCGCTAACTACAACGCCTGCTCGACGACGAAGCTGGCGATGCCCTCGAAGGAAATCGTCCGGCGAATCGTCAACCGGGTCGATCAGTACGAGCGTGACCTGCGACGCCGGGGCAATCACTACGCCCGGCGCAAGCACCATGCGGCTGGGAAATCCTTCGTCGCACGGGAGCCGCTCGAGATCTGCATGGCCGATGGCCAGGTCATGGATATCATCGTGCTCGAAGAGCCGCGCGACGATGGCCTGCCGCAGGAGGCGCTGGGTCGGCCGTACCTGACCGTCGTGATCGATGTACGCACTCGCTGCGTCCTTGCCGCCTATGTGTCGCTGGCGCCGTTTTGCGGCGGCACATTGCTGAAGACGATGTCGATCGCGGTGGTGGCATCGCCCGGCCGGCCGCGCGGCATCATGACCACGTTGGTCGTCGACAACGGGTCCGACTACCAGGATTCCGGCTTCGTCCGCTTCTGTGCCGCGCTGGATATCCAGCTCGAGCCCTGCCCGCCGCGAATGCCCAACGGCAAGGCGATCGTCGAACGCTTCTTCCGGACGATCAGTGAGGATCTGGTCCACAAGCTGCCGGGAAGCACCTTCTCGAATCCGACAGCGCGCGGCGACTACGAGTCGCAAAAGTACGCGCGACTGACGATCGAAGATCTGCGCGCGCACGTCGACACCTGGGTCCACGAGGTCTATCACCATCGCCCCCACCGTGGCCTCGGGCGCGCGCCGATGTCGGTGTGGAACGACGAGGTGCAGCTGTGAGCATCCCTGTCCGCACGCTTTCTCCGCAGGACGCGGAGATCATGGCGCGGACGACCAAGACCGGCGTGGTCTCCGGTGGGTGCGTGGAGTGCCACGGTCTGCGGTGGCGCTCCGACGCACTGAGGACCTGGGAGGTCGAGCAACGCAGCCTCGAGCGCAAGCCCGAGGTCTCGATCCGCATCGACGAACTCGATCTGTCGATCGTCTATGTCGAAGCCTTGCATGGCGAGCGCCGAACTTACCGCGCCACGTCGACCCAGCCCATGTACACGAAGCGTCTGTCGCTGTTCGAGCATGGCCGCCTGAAGGCAGTCCTCAAGAAGAAGGACATCAACGATCGTCTCGTCCGCATGAGCGACGAACAGGCCTTCAACCTGCGCATCGAATACCACGCCGCGCTCGGACGTGCCGACGATCCCATCGCCTATCGGCGACTGGTCGAGCTGCGCGATGCGCTGGCGGCACTTCGCGCCCAGGACACCGGGCGCGATAGCCCGGATGAACTGCCCCCGGCATCACCGTCGAAACCCGTGCATCCGCCAGCTACCAAGAAGAAGGCAACCCCGAAACGAGCTTCCGGCCAAGGCTCGCAGCCTGAGCCGGAGCCGCCGGTGAAAGCGCCGCAGACCGTCGACTCACCTGCCAAGCCGCCGGCATCTGAACCAACCCAGTCGCAGCCGCCGCCGGCCAAACGCAAGCCGGACGCCGCGCCCGTCATTTCCTTTCCCCAAATTTCAATCAAGAGAAAACCCAAATGAACAAGCTCGTCTCTGCCGAATACCCATCGATCTTCCTCAACCCGGAGCGTCCCGTGCTCTCCGTCGAAGAACATCACCTCATCGAAACGATGAGTTCCGATATCGTCATGCACACTCGCCTGCAGGCGGCGCGCGAGCTGATCCAGCGAGCCGCCGCCGAGAACGGGGCTCTATCCGAGCCTCGTCACGTCCTTATCATCGGCGAGTCCGGCTGCGGAAAATCGACCTTGCTGGACATGTTTTCGGAAGAGCTTCCGCCGAAGGAGGAAGTGTTCAAGCTGGGGATGCGCGCGCAGCAGACCGCGTTGATCTTCTCGCTGTCGAGCACGATCACACCCCGGTCGATGGCGATCCAGATCCTGCGTGCCCTCGGCGATCATTCCGCGCTCAACGGCACTTGCCAGGAATTGACCGAACGCCTGCTACTTTACATCCGCCAGTGCAACGTCCAATTGATTTTCATGGATGAGTTTCAGCACCTGCTGGCGCTGGGTCGGGGATCCGCCTCTGGCGCAAACAAGCGCCTCATCGAAGCACGCAACTGGATCAAGTCCATCATCAACGCGACGCACGTTACCTTCGTGTTGTTGGGCATGCCGGACGCGCTGGCACTGATCGACTCCGAGCAGCAGTTGGAACGGCGCTTCACGCATCTGTTTGCGCTGAACCCCTTCGACCCACCCGGCGCAGACCACCAGGAGATGGTGCAGTTCGCCGACGGGCTGCTGACGACGGCCGTGTCTTCGCTGCCGACCATCTACTCCGCCGAGTGGTTTTCACACCGGCCGGATGATGCGTCCCGCCTTTATCTCGCGAGCGGTGGCATGCCGAGCGTCCTCAAGGATCTGGTGATCAGGGCCGCGCTCATCGCCTATCGCGCTGGTGCAAGCGAAATCACGATGACTCATTTCGCCAGCGCATTCGTGGAGGTCCGGCAGGCTCGCCTGGAAATGGAGGCCGCGCGAATCCGGCGCGAGAAACGTCAGACGCTGGCGTCGGCAATGAAAGGCCGGGTCCTCAATCCGTTCACGGCCAGGTGGGACGAGGTCCGCCCGCTCATCCTGCAGGTGGCGGCATGAGCCCGGGCCGTCGGCTTCCGTTCACGCCAAGGCCGCAAGCCGGCGAATCACCCTTGAGCGTGATTCGCCGTGGCGCTATCGGGAACGGGCACAAGTCGGCATTGCGATTCGCGTTCGCCTTGAACCCGAGCCTCGACCACTCCGTTACCGGGCTTGGCACCCTGG
>NZ_CAISIQ010000235.1 GCF_903885465.1 uncultured Nevskia sp. | reverse complement strand
TACGGCCTGCCGATGTTCCTGGTCGACGAGCGCCTGTCGTCGCGTGCCGCCGATGACGAAATCCGCTCGGCCCGCGCCGATGGCCGCAAGAAGCATCGCGTGCAGAAAGGCGAGCGCGATGGCGTGGCCGCGCGGCTGATCCTGGAGCAATACCTGTCCGACTGCGGCCGCGCGACGCCAGCCGCATCGGCACCGTCCGAAATTCCCAAGGCCGAGGCCTCATGACGCATCCGCTGCAACTGACGCCTGATGGGCGTCTGCGCCACCTGCTGACCGTGGAAGGCCTGTCACGGCCCTTGCTGACCGACATTCTCGACCAGGCCGAGCGCTACGCCGGCCAACCGAGCAGCAATCGCGGCAGTAGTGGCAGTCGGGGCCTCAAGGTGCCGCTGCTGCACGGCAAGACCGTGGTCAACCTGTTCTTCGAAGCTTCGACGCGCACCCGGATGACCTTCGAGCTGGCCGCCAAGCGGCTGTCGGCCGACGTGCTGAATCTGCAGATCGCGGCCAGCAGCACTTCCAAGGGCGAGACCTTGCTCGACACCTTGAAGACCATGGAAGCGATGCAGGTCGACATGTTCGTGATCCGTCACGAAGCCTCGGGTGCCGCGCATTTCTTCGCCCAGCACGCTGCGCCCGAAGTCGCGATCCTGAACGCCGGCGACGGCCGCCATGCACACCCGACGCAGGCCTTGCTCGACATGTTCACGATCCGCCGCCACCGGCCGGATTTCGAGAACCTGACCGTCGCCATCGTCGGCGACATCCTGCATTCGAGAGTCGCCCGCTCGGACATCCATGCGCTGCGCATCCTGGGCGCGAAGGAAATCAGAGTCGTCGGCCCGCGCACGCTGATTCCGGCCGGCATCGAAGCGATGGGAGTGACCGTCCATAACGACATCGACAGCGGCCTGGCCGACGCCGATGTGGTGATCCTGCTGCGCCTGCAGAAGGAGCGCATGGTCGGCGCCTTCCTGCCTTCGACCGGCGAATTCCATCGCGACTTCGGCCTGACCAAGGCCCGTCTCGAGACGCTCAAACCGGACGTGCTGGTGATGCATCCGGGGCCGATCAATCGCGGGGTCGAGATCGAGGGCGATGTCGCCTATGGCGAGCGTTCGCTGATTCTCGAGCAGGTCGAACACGGCATTGCGGTGCGCATGGCGGTGATGGGCATGATCCTCGGTGACGAAGGAGCGGCGGCATGAGCGCCTTCCTGAACAACGTGCTGATCCGCAACGCTCGCTTGCTCGATCCACGTGCCGGCACCGACAGCGTCGGCGATCTGGCGATTCGCGATGGCCTGATCGTCAGCGTCGACAGCGGCCCGTTCGAGGAAACCTTCGACGCCGCCGGCCGCTGGCTGATTCCGGGCATTGTCGATCTCTGCGCGCGCATGCGCGAACCGGGCGCGACGCAGAAAGGCACGATGCGTTCGGAAACCCATGCCGCGCTGGCGTCGGGCATCACCGCCGTCTGCCTGCCGCCGGACACCTCGCCGGTGATCGACAACACGGCGATGGTCAACCGGGTCAACCGCATCGCCAAGAAAGCGGCCGGTGCCTATGTGCACATGCTCGGTGCCTTGACCAAGGGCCTCGGCGGCGAAGCGCTGGCCGAGATCAGTGCGCTGAAAGCGGCCGGCTGCGTCGGCGTCTCGAACGGCCTGAACCCGGTCGCCAATGCGCTGGTCGCGCGCCGCGCACTCGAGTACGCCGCCAGCCTGGGCATGACCGTGCACGTGGTGCCGCTCGATGACGCGCTGGCCAACCACGGCTGCGCGCATGAAGGCGCGATCGCAACGCGCCTGGGCCTGGCAGCGATTCCGGTCGCCGCCGAAGCGCTGGCGATGCGCCAGTGGATTTCGCTGGTCGAGGACACGGGCGCTCGAGTGCACTTCGGACGCCTGTCGAGCGCCCGCGCGGTGGAACTGCTGGCGTCGGCGAAGCGTCTCGGCCTGCCGGTGACCGCCGATGTCGCAGCCCACCAGCTGTTCATGACCGATGCCGATCTCGAAGGCTTCAACGCGATGGCTCACGTCATTCCGCCGCTGCGCGCGGCGAGCGATCGCGATGCGCTGCGGGCGGCCGTCGGCAGCGGTCTGATCGACGCGATCTGCTCCGATCATCAGCCGCATGAGCTGGATGCCAAGACCAATCCGCTGCCGCAGACGGAGCCGGGCATCTCGGCACTGGAAACCTTGCTGCCGCTGAGCCTGCGTCTGGTCGAGGCCGGCCTGCTGACGCCGCTGGCGCTGGCCGAGCGTCTGGCTGGCGGCCCGGTACGGATTCTGGGTCTTTCGCAGGGCGGTTTTGCACTGGACGCGCGCGCCGATCTCTGCCTGGTCGATCCGACCGAGGAATGGCGTCTGGATGGCCGCAACATGCTCAGTGCCGGCCGCAATACGCCGTTCATGGGCCAGACCTTCAGCGGCCGCGCCATCAGGGTCTGGCGAGGATAAGTGTTGACCCCCGGTCAAAATGACCCGCCCCATACGGATTCGCCCCGGTTTCCGTAAAATGCCAAGACCTCGTGCCAGCCAACGTGCGGCCGATGACCTCTCTCCCCTGCGAAAAAGTGGTAACGAAAACCAATGGATGATCAGAAAAGCGCCGCGACGAGCTTCCAGGCTGACCTCGAGAAGCTGTTCGGTCTCAAGTCCGTCACCTACAAGTACGAGCTGAGCAAGGAACAGCTGTTCCACGAGGCGATCGCCAACGATCGCGGCCGCGTTTCGCGGGACGGCCCCTCGGATGCCCAGAAGGCGTTTCCGACCAAGCTCGGCGTTGCCGGCCCCCTGGTTTTCTACACCGATCCCGATTGCACCGGCCGCCGCACCAAGGACACGTTCGCGGTCAAGTGGCCGGATGTCGCCGACGAAATCTGGTTCAAGGCCGATCTCACGCCCTACGACCCGACCAAGTACGAAGGCCTGCTGAAGAGAGTCGTCGCCCATCTGAACGACAAGAAGGCCACGCTGTACGTCAAGGACCTGTTCATGGGTTCGGACTCCGATTTCGCAGTGCCGTACCGCTTCGTCGGCGAGTACGCCACTCACGCGTTCTTCTGCGACAACATGTTCCCGAAGAACCTGCCGGGCGTGAAGGACGTCGATTCCCGCCGCTGGACCATGCTCAACGTGCCGAGCTTCGTCTGCGAGCCGGAGCGTGACGGCAGCCGCTCGGAAGCGGCAGTGATCATCGACACCAAGAACCAGATCTGCATCGTCGCCGGCCGCGCCGATTACTGCGGCGTCAACAAGAAGACCATCTTCACCGTCGGCAACTACCTGCTGCCGAAGCAGGGCCGCCTCAGCATGCATTGCTCGGCGAACGTCGGTGCCAAGGGCGACGGCGCCATCCTGTTCGGCCTGTCCGGCACCGGCAAGACCACGCT
>NZ_CAISIQ010000234.1 GCF_903885465.1 uncultured Nevskia sp. | reverse complement strand
AGCTGGGCCATAGAGCGTGGTCGTGGTGGCGTCCTGATCGTTGTTGGTGTGGGCGATCGCCGCCAGCTGCACCACTTCACCGTCATTGGTATCGCTGTCGTTGAAGCGCAGCAGGGTGCCATCGCTCTGCAGCAGCGCACCGCTCAGGGGATCGACACGCAGGATGTTGGTGTCGATACCGCTATTGCCCGGCTGGTAATCGATGATGCGGATGAAATCCTGCGCCGGGTTGATGTCCATCACGGGCTGGTTCAGCGTTGCCCCCGCTGGCAAGAATGGCGCGGCGCTGACCAGGGTCGCAGCGCCAGTGCCCGTGTCGATCGTGGCGATGCGGTTGTTGCTGGTCAGGCCATACAGCACTTCCGTCTCGGCTCGGAAATCGATCTGCAGGATCGTTTCGCCATCGGCGAGGCCGGTGATCGTCATCGTGTTGTCGAGCGATTCCGGCTTGTCGGTCTGGAACTTGATCAGCGAGCCGCTATCGGTGATCGCATAGGCGTCGCGGCCTTCCTTGCAGCCCGCGATCGCGGCACCAGCGGCGACGATCAGAACGGCGCGCATCAGATGGCGCAGGCTGGGCAGAGACAGGCGGGGAAACGACATAGGGGGCATTCCGGGTAGTGAACCAGTGCTGATCCCGTGCGGACCACGGGCAGCAGCGTCAGCCATCATAACGATCCGCTTGGGACATTTCCGTTGCGCCACGGTTCCTGCGGCCGGTTCCGAGAACCAGCGCGCCCATGCCCATCCGTCACATCGATCGGCTACCCTTCGCCGCCCGGCACCTGCCAGGGATCTGCCCGCCGCCACTGCTTCCGTATTCCTATGACTGCCAGCTTGAGCCTCCGCGCCCGCCTGTTCGGCCCCGTTTCCCAGTTCCTGCTGCAGCCGGTGCTGGCCAAGCCCGCCCATGAAATGCGGCCGCAGCTGGAGCGGATCGCCCGACTGATCACCCATGTGCCGCGTGGCACGCGCATCGAAGCGACGACCCTCGCCGGCCGCCCGGCCGACCGTCTGACGCCCAGCGGCGATGCCGGCGATCAGGTCATCTACTACCTGCACGGCGGCGGCTATCTCGGCGGCTCGACCCGCACCCACCGGGGTTTGCTCGCGCATTTCGCCAAGGCCGCCGGCTGCGAAGTGGTGGCCATCGATTACCGGCTGGCGCCGGAGCATCCGTATCCGGCCGCGCTCGAAGACGCCGTCTCCGGCTACCAGGAACTGCTCGCCGAGGGCATTCCGGCCGAGCGCATCGTCATCGCCGGTGATTCGGCCGGCGGCAATCTGGCACTGGTCACCGCGATTGCGCTGCGCGACGCCGGCATGGCGCTGCCAGCCGGGCTGGTGCTGCTGTCGCCATGGACCGATCTGAGCTCCAGCGGCAAGTCGATGGGCAGTCGCGCCGAGCGCGAGCGCATCCTCACCGTGCTCGGCATCAACAAGGCCGCCGAAACCTTCGCCGCCGGCCACAAGCTCGCCGATCCGCGGCTGTCACCGCTGTTCGCCGACCTCGCCGGCCTGCCGCCGATGCTGATCCAGGTCGGCGATGACGAAATACTGCTCGACGATTCCACCCGCTTCACCACCGCCGCCCGCAAGGCCGGCGTGCAGGTGCTGCTCAGCGTGCGGCCGAAGCTCTGGCACGTCTGGCAGACGATGGCCGGCTGGATGCCGGAAGCCGATCAGGCGATCCGCGAGATGGGCGACTACGTGCGCGGCCTCAGAAGCGGTGGCTAGTGGGCTGTGGCTGGTGGCTGGCCGTAGCTCGGGCCTTGCCCGACAGATCTAGCCGCGCCGTCGCCCGAGGGGCGACCTACACGGCTGACCCCTGCTTCAAACCAGCCAGGCTGCGCCGCGCACGCCGCTGCTGTCGCCATGCGCGGCCGGCAGCAAGCGGGTCGCAACCTGATCGCTGAACACCCAGGCGCGCCATAGCGCCGGCACCCGCTCGTACAGCGTCGCGATTCGCGACAAGCCGCCGCCGAGCACGATCACGTCCGGGTCCAGCACATTGATGACGCTGGCCAGCGCGCGCGCCAGACGATCCTCGTAGCGGGCGATCGTCGCGACACATTCCGCATCGCCGGTTTCGGCGCGGGCGACGACGTCCTCGCCGCGCAGCTGCTCGCCGCTGACTTCGCGATGATCACGCGCCAGCGCCACGCCGCTGCACCAGTCCTCGATCGATCCGTGGCGGCCATCCCAGCCCAGCGGGCCCGGTACTTCATTCCAGTCCGCACGCGGCCAGGGCAGCGGGTTATGGCCCCATTCGCCGGCGATCGCATTCGGGCCAGCGCGAAGCTTGCCGTCGATGACGATGCCGCCACCGACGCCGGTACCGAGGATCACCGCGAACACGCAGGCTGCACCGGCGGCCGCGCCATCGGCCTGTGATTCGCTCAAGGCCAGGCAGTCGGCATCGTTGGCCATGCGCACGGCGCGGCCCAGCGCGGCTTCGAGATCGGCCTTCAGCGGCCGATCATTGAGACAGGTGGAATTGGCGTTCTTGATCAGCCCGGTGAACGGCGAGATCGCACCCGGATGACCGATGCCGACCGGCAGCCCGCGGGCGCCGACTTCGCGTTCGAGCGCTGCCACCAGCGCGGCGACAGCGGCGACCGTCGCCGGGTAATCACCACTGGGTGTCGCGATGCGCTGCCGGGCAATAACCTCGGTCGCACCGCGCAGCACGATGCCTTCGATCTTGGTGCCGCCGAGGTCGATACCGATGCGGTGCATGTTGAAGGCTCAGAAGTTGCGGCAGGACGATCGCTCGCCGGTCAGCCATCAGCGGCACTATGCAGCAGGCGCATGCTCGCGCAGCAAGCTCTGCAGCAGCTCGAGATTGACCGGTTTCACCAGATGCCGATCGAAACCGGATTTCAGGGTTCGGCGGATGTCTTCCTCCTGTCCCCAGCCGGTCAGCGCGATCATGAACAGGCCGCTCAGTTCCGGCCGCGCCCGGATCCGCCCGGCCAGTTCCAGGCCATCCATGCCCTGCATGCCGATATCGAGGATCGCCACGTCGGGCCGGAAGTCCGCGAGGATGTCGAGCGCTTCCCGGCCGCTGCCGGCCACCCGGGTTTCAGCACCCCAGAGTTCCAGCAGCTGGCACAGGGACGAGGCCGCATCGAGGTTGTCGTCGACGACGAGGATGCGCTGCTGGCCCAGTCCGGCCGACGGTGACGGCTTAACCGCTGGCGCGCTGACGGTCTGCGTCAGATGGCCGGTCAGCGGCAGGTGCACGATGAATTCGCTGCCCTGGCCCAGCCCGGCGCTGATCACTTTCACGGTGCCGCCGTGCAGTTCGACCAGACGCCGGACCAGCATCAGGCCGATGCCGAGACCGCCCTGCGAGCGGCTGGTGATCTCGTCTGCCTGGGCGAACAGCTCGAAGATGCGCGCCTGCATGTCCGGCCGGATGCCGATGCCGTTGTCTCGCACCGAGATGCTCAGCGCGTTTGGCTGCTGGTGCACGCTCAGCCAGATCTGGCCACCGGGCTCGGTGAACTTCGCGGCGTTGTTGAGCAGGTTGGCGAACACCTGTGACAGGCGCAGCGGATCGGCCAGCAGCAGTGGCAGCCCGGCCGGCACGCTCAGGCTGAGCTGATGCCGATGGGTATCGAGCAGCGGCTGGCTGGCTTCGATGGCGGTCTGCAGGATGCTGTCGAGCGCCACCGTGACCTTCTTCAGCTCGATCTTGTCGCGGGTGATCCGCGAGATCTCCAGCAGATCGTCGACCAGCCGATTCAGGTTGCCGACCTGACGAGTCATCATCTGGCCGATCTTCTGCAGCATCGGATCGCTGTTGCTGCTGCGCTTCAGCAACTCGAGCGCATTGCTGATCGGCGCCAGCGGATTGCGCAGCTCATGGGCGAGGATCGCCAGGAATTCATCCTTGCGATGATCGTTGCGCTGCAAGGTGGCGCGGGCGTTTTCGAGATCGGCCAGCTGATCGCGGATCTGGTACTGCCGCTTGCGGGCGCGCAGAGCCACCTGCACCGAACTGAGCAGTGCGGATACCCGCGTCGGCCGCTCCAGAATCGCCACGCTGCCCCAACGCGCCATCACCGAGGCGACGATCGCCGAATCGGCTCCGGGCCGGGCGATGACCAGCAGCGGCAGATCGGACCAGGTGGGCTGCTGCTGCATCCAGATGCCCAGGCAATCCGACTGGATCATCGCCTCCTCGGCGACCAGGATCGCACCCGCGCCGCCCTTCTCGAGCTCGGCGCACAGCACGGCCAAGCTCGCGCAGGGCTCGCTGGCGATGCCGTTGTCGGCCAGGATCGAGCGCACCAGTTGGCCGTCTCGACTGGTGGGGCCCACCACCAGTACCCGCAATTCGCTGCTCGAAAACATGGCCCTGGATCAGCCCTCGATCCGTGGCGCAGCCTCCTGATAGATCGGCACCCCCGTCAGGATGCCGCGGAAGTTTCGCAGCGGTTCGCCGACGCCGATACGGCCGTCCTGCATGCGGAATTCGCGGATGCTGCGCTCGTGGGAACCGCCGCGTTTCTTGACCACCGAAATCGCCTGGCGCACTTCACCCTCGGCTTCGAAATAGCGCATCAGGATCACCGCATCGGCCAGATAGCTGACGTCCACCGGCGATGTCATGTTGCTGCCGATCAGCCCCTGGTGTGCGCTGACCAGCAGGGTCGCGACATCGGAGTGGCCGAGAAAGCTCAGCAGTTCATGGAGTTGGATCAGCAGGAAGCGCTCGCCCGGCATCGCATTCAGATAGCCGTTGAGGCTGTCGATGACGACCATCGACACGCCGCGCTCTTCGACGCTCTTGCGGATCGACTGGATCAGCTCGCCCGGCGAGAGTTCGGCCGGATCGATCGGCTGGATGGAGACTCGGCCGCTGTCGACGTGCTTCTTGAGATCGATATCGAGCGCCGCGGTGCGGCTCAACAGGGTGTCGATGCTTTCATCGAAGATGAACATCGCCGCCGCCTCGCCGCGTTCGGCTGCCGCGTAGACGAACTGCGCCGCCACCGACGATTTTCCGGTGCCTGCCGCACCGGAAAGCAGGGTGCTGGTGCCGCGCTCGACGCCGCCGCCGAGCAGCGTATCCAGTTCGCCAATGCCACTCGGAAGCCGCTGCCGGCTTGGCAGCTTGCGGTGCTCGGTCGCCACCAGGCGAGGAAAGACGACGATGCCGCCGTGGCGGATCGCATAGTCGTGATAGCCGCCGCGGAAATTCACGCCGCGGTACTTGACCACCCGCAGCCGGCGCCGCTCGACGCCGTAGTCCGGATTGTTCTGCTCGAGCAGCAGCACCGCATGGGCGATGCTCTGCACCTGCAGATCGCGATCGGAGCTGGTCATGTCATCGAGCATCAGCACCGTGCAGTTGCGGCCGGCAAAGAAATGCTTGAGGGCGAGAATCTGCCGGCGATAGAGCAGCGGGCTGCCGGCGATCAGGCGCAGTTCGGAGAGCGAATCGAAGACCACCCGCTTGGGGTTGATCCGGTCCACTTCTTCGAGAATGGTGCGCGTGGTTTCACCGAGTTCCACTTCGGAAGGATGGAACATCGTGTAGCGGTCTTCCGGCCGCAGCACTGCCTCCGATGGCACCAGTTCGCGCACGCTGATTCCGTCCAGCGACCAGCCGTGGGACTTGGCGATCGCCCCGAGTTCCTCGGTGGATTCCGACAGCGTGATGTACAGCGTCGGCTCGTTGCGGCGCGCGCCAGCCAGCAGGAACTGCAGCGCCAGGGTGGTCTTGCCAGAACCCGGCACACCCTCGATCAGGTACAGGCGGTTCTTCCGATAACCGCCGTCAAGAATGTCGTCCAGGCTGTCGATGCCCGTACTCGCTACTGCTTCTTTCTGCTCTGCCTGGGTCGTTTCCGGCATGGGTCAGTACCACTCTCTCGATTTTCAATTGATGGCTTGGACAGAGCCATGCGGAAAAAATGCGGTTGAACTTGGTGCGGTAGAGCACAGAGCGGGGCAGCTTTTCTGCCGTCGGGCTACTTGGTCAGCGGCTTCATCTGGGCATCGAAGTCGGCCAGCTTCGGGAAACTCAGCGGCGTCAACGTGTCGAGCCTGGCCAGATGGGCGCGATAGTTGTCGAGGATCGCGGCGCGCTCTTCCTGCTTCAGATACGGCACGTGGAAGCCGACGAAGCTGGGCAGCACGGTCATGCCGGTGTAGGCCAGCGTGCCCTGCAACACCGGCTTGAGGATGTCTTCGATATCGCCGTGGATGCCGCCTTCGCTGAGCATGTAATCACGGCCGCCGGTGGTCAGCGCCAGCAGCGCGCGCTTGCCCTTCAGCCCGCCCTGATCGTAGATGCGCCGGCCGCCGTAGGTCTTCCCGGACACCAGCACCCGGTCGATCCAGCCCTTGAGAATCGCCGGCACCGAGAACCAGTACAGCGGGAAGCTGAAGATCACCAGATCGGCGGCGAGCAGCTTGGCCAGCTCGGTGGCGATGTCCGGCGCCAGGGTGCCGGCGTCGCCGTTGCCGCGCTGTTCGAGCGCGTAGTTCAGGTACTCGGCATTGCCGCGGGTGCCGAAATCCGCCGCACTCGCCACCGGGTTGAAACCCATCGCGTAGAGATCGGAAACGACGACGCTATGGCCGGCCGCGGTGAAGTCTTCAACCACAGCGTTCTTCATCGCCGAGGTGAACGAGGCCGGCTCGGGATGGGCGTGGACGATCAGGACATTCATGCGTGCTTGGCGTTCGATGAGGCAGCGGTACGGCGATTCGCGACGGGCGCGGGTTCGGCGATTTCGGTCTTGATCGGATGCTCGTCCATCCATTCGGCGATGCAGCCTGCGACCTTGTCCGGATGGCTGAGCAGCAGCCAGTGGCCGGCGTCGATCGCGCGGCGACGCAGCACTTTCACCCAGCGCGACAGGCCTTCGTACAGCTCGGGGCCGACGAAGCGATCGCGGGTCGGAATGATCAGCTGCACCGGCAAGGTCGCGTGGCGCGGCAGCGGTCTGAGCAGGCGCGGCAGCATGTTGGCGCGATAGAGATTGACGCCGTTGCGACCATCCTTGACCTGGGTCGGGCTGGCTTCGACGGTGGCCCCTTCCATCTGTTTCATGATCTTCGGCCAGTAGCGGCCGAGCGCCAGCCGCCAGGCGGTCGGCGCCAGCGCCGGCAGCTGGAAGGCGACGATGTACCAGGAGCGCGCCAGCTGCTTCAGCAACTGCTCGCCGCGCCAGCCCGGCTTGGCGTGCTCGCGCAGCCAGTAGCCGACATGATCCAGACAGGGGCCGCTGATGCTGGTGTAGCTGGCGATGCGCGCGTTCAGCGGCTCAGTGGTGACGCCTTCCCAGCACTGGATCGAACCCCAGTCGTGGGCAGCCAGATGTACCTGGCCGCCGGGCGCTACAGCGTCGATCACCGCTTCCAGATCGCCCATCAGTTCGGCGATGCGGTAATCGCGGATACGCGCCGGCACGCTCGATTCACCGGCGCCGCGCACGTCATAGCTGACGACGTGGAAGCGCTCGGCCAGACGTTCGGCGATCGCCGTCCAGACCTGAGCGGAATCCGGATAGCCGTGCACCAGCACCAGAGTCTGGCGGCCAGGGGCAGCGCCGCGCTCGTAGACGGCGAGATCGATGGCGCCACGGCTGACAATGCGGGTCGGTTTCATCAGGGATTCATGCAGTCTGGGGCCGCCATCATCGCCGCAAGGCGTGGATTTATGAAGTCATCACGCAGCGCTCGCTATGATCGGCCTCCCCACCTGCGCGCGAACCTGTCATGGCTGCCGATGCTTCCTCGTCTTCCGGTCCTGCGCTGAACGTTTTCGGCGAACTGCTGGCCTGCTGCTGCACCAATCCGATGACCGGCTTCTATCGCGACGGCAACTGCCGCACCGGCCCGCAGGATGTCGGCCGCCATCTGGTTTGTGCCCAGGTCACCACCGAGTTCCTGAAGTTCTCACGCTCGCGCGGCAACGATCTCAGCACGCCGCGCCCGGAGTACGACTTTCCGGGCTTGAAGGACGGTGATCGCTGGTGCCTGTGCGCGCTGCGCTGGCTCGAAGCCTACGAGGTCGGCATGGCGCCGCCGGTGCTGCTCGCCGCGACTCATCTGAAGGCGCTGCAGTTCGTGCCGCGCGCAGCACTCGATGCGCATGCGCTCGATCGCCGCTGATCACTCAACCCTTTCTCCCCAGCCATGAAAATCAACCGCATCTTCTGCATCGGCAAGAACTACGCAGACCACGTCGAGGAACTCGCTCACCTCGGCCCCGGTACCGATCACCGGCCGGATGGCGAATGCGTGGTGTTCATGAAGCCGCCTTCGGCCGTGGTGCAGCTCGGTGATGTGATTCCGCTGCCGAAAGGCCGCGGCGACACCCATCACGAAGTCGAGCTGGTGGTGATGCTGACCGGCGGTGGCCGCGACATCGCCATCGAAGACGCGCTCGATTCGATCGCCGGCATCACCCTCGGTCTGGACCTGACCTTGCGCGATCTGCAGACCACGCTCAAGAACAAGGGCAAGCCCTGGGAGCTGTCGAAGTCCTACGACGGCTCCGCGCCGCTCGGCGATTTCAAGCCGTTCCTCGAGCAGGACCTGCAGGCGATGGAATTCACGCTGCACGTCAACGGCGAGCTGCGCCAGCACGGCAAGACGGCCGAGATGCTCTATCCGGTCGCGCAGCAGATTTCGATCTTGAGCCAGAGCTGGTTACTGGAACCGGGCGATGTGATCTACACCGGCACGCCCAAGGGCGTGGCGGTGCTGAAGCCCGGCGATCACTGCGTGCTGGCCAGCCCGAGCATCGGCCGCTTCGAGTGGCACTGCGAGTGAGCCCAGCGGCACTGCTGGACGCCGTGCACGCAGCGCTTTGCGAAGCTGATCCCACCGCGAAGTGCGCGCTGGTTGCCGCACTGCCGATTGCCGTGCTGGAAGCCGTTGGTGATGAACCGGCCGCCGATGCCGCCGATCCTCGCGTACCAGGCCGCCCGGCCAAACCCGAACTGATTCGCCCGCGCGACGTGCCGACCCGCGGCCTCGGCACCGTCGCCGGCCGCGCCGCACTGATCCACGCCGTCGCCCATATCGAGTTCAACGCGATCAATCTGGCGCTCGATGCTGCCTGGCGCTTTCGCGGCCTGCCGGCTGACTACTACGCGGACTGGCTGTCTGTGGCCCGCGACGAAGCTCGACATTTCGCAATGCTGCGCGCGCGGCTGATCTCGCTCGGCTACGACTACGGCGACATGCCGGCCCACAACGGTCTCTGGGAAGCCGCAGAAAAGACGGCGCAGGACGTGCTCGAACGGATGTGCTGCGTGCCGAGAGTGCTGGAAGCGCGCGGCCTCGACGTGACGCCTGGCATCATCCGCCGGCTCACCGAAATCGGCGATCCGGAAACGGTCGCGATCCTCGACGTGATCCTCGTCGAAGAAGTCGGCCACGTCGCGATCGGCAGCCGCTGGTATCGCTGGCTGTGCGCGCAGCGCGGCGTCGATCCCTTTACCACCTCGCAGCGCCTGCTCGCCGAGCAGGGCATGAACATCCGCCTGCCGATCAACGAAGCCGCGCGGCGCGCGGCGGGTTTTGATGAGGAGGAGATGAGCTTGCTGTTGCGGACGGCGCGCTGAGTCTCTTAAGCCCTCTCCCCTTGCGGGAGAGGGTTGGGAGAGGGGGCTCTGATCGAATGAAGCTGTCTGCCTGATCGAGCCGCGTCCCTCACCCCCAGCCCCTCTCCTGCGGGGAGAGGGGAGACCTGCAAAAAAAACTCAGTTCTGCCCGGTCAACCGGAACGACACCGCCGCCATGCTGTTCGAGCCGGTGAAGATCATCTGCCGGAAAGTGCGGCCGGCGCCGCTGCGGGTGACCACGGTCATCAGGCCGGTGAACACCACGGCGTTGACGTCGCCGACGCAGCTGCGCGAGAAGCTCAGGCGGTAAAGGTTGTAGCGCGGATCGATGACCGT
>NZ_CAISIQ010000233.1 GCF_903885465.1 uncultured Nevskia sp. | reverse complement strand
GAATTGGCGCCAGGCATTGGAAATGGTCGGCCTGCCCGACACCTCGTCAGTTCGATACGCGTTGATGGCCAGTGCTCGCGAACATCCAGCTACTCGTGGTGACAATGAGGGTGAGGACCAAGGCGCGTCGATGTCGATGTGATCAGCGCTGCGCCTGAGCTCGCTCCGATCAATGACGCGGCTTGACTCTGGACTATGGTCCAAGGTTTACAGTGTTGCCATGGCAGGTCAGCTGGTTGATCCGCTCGGTGGCGGTCTAGCAATCACCGTCAATCTTGAACTTCGTTGCACACCCTGCCGATTTCGGTTCAGACTGCCGCTATGCGATTCCTCCGTACCTTGCTGACCGTGCTGCTGGCCTTGAGCTTCTCGCTCCAGGCTGCCGGTGGCATGGCCCGAGGTAAGTGCGATCACACGTCGAGAACGTCGCACCAGGGAGCTGCGGGTCACATAGCTCTTGCCTCGGCCGATGACCCTCATAAGGGACATCACATGGCCGGTCATGTCATGTCCGGTGACGGTACTGACAAGCCATCAACAGAAAAGGGCCCTGGCTGTACCTGCGACTGCTCGTGCCAGGTCGGTCATTGCGCCAGCCATGGCACGATCTCGGTGGCCAAGTCATCTCAATTCGTTTTGACAGGTCTAGGCGACGATGTTCGCCTACCGCTGATCGTCGTCAATCTGACCGCCGCGCACGGGTCAGGTCTGTTGCGTCCACCCAGTATCGCCTGATGTGAAGCCGCGGTCGGCGGCGACGGGTTTCCGTTGCCGTTCGACGCCTCGCTCACCGGGTTCTCCTTGTTTCTCTGGAGCCCCGTCGTCAGGTTGGTCTGGAGGTTCTTGTGTTTTCCATTCGATTTTCCGTGTCCGCGAGCCTGCTCGCGTTGACGCTGGCTGGCTGTGCCAGCCTCCCCGCGGACTGGGGACGCCCTGAGGTCGCGAAGTTGACCGCCGACCGCGGTCGAGCGATTCCGCAGCCCTCAGATATCGCAACATTCAACCGCGAGTTGCTCGCAAAGCCGCTGACGGCCACCGCTGCGGTGCAACTGGCGCTGGTCAACAACCCCGCAGTCCGTGCAGAGACCGCACGGTTGGGCTTTGCGGCCGCAGATGTCTACGAGGCGGGCCGTCTCGCGAATCCGGCGTTCTCGTTTGCACTGCTGACGCCGGGGCCGCCCGATGCGGTCGCGCGTCAGGTCACGCTCGGCGTTGCCGTCAGCTTCATCGACCTGCTGTTCCTTCCAGCCCGCCAGCGCTACGCCGACACTCAGTTCGAAGCCGCGAAGCTGTCGGTCGGTTCCGTCGCCATCAATCTCGCTGCCGACACCGAGCGCGCCTGGTACGAAGCCGTCGGTGCCCAGCAGCTTGCCGTGATGCGGGAAACCGTCTCGAAGGCGGCGCGCGCTTCGGCCGATCTGGCTCAACGATTCGTCGATGCCGGCACCTTGTCCAAGCGGGAGCTGGCGCTTGAACAGGCTGCTGCCAGCCAGGCCTATCTGGATCTGATCGGTGCCCAAGCGAAAGCTGTGGAAATGCGTACGGCGCTCAATCGCCTGATGGGACTTCCGGCAGTCGACGACCGCTGGGTACTCGATGCTCGGCTGGCCGAGCCGCTGGTCGACGAAGACTCGACCGACGAGTTGCTGAAGCTCGCGGTCGACGGGCGGCTCGATGTTGCAGCGGCCGACAAGCGCGCTGCGGCGTTCGCCAGCCGTTACCGGCTGGAGCGCCACTCCCGCCTGGTCGACAACATCCAGATCGGCTACCAGCGGCAGAAGGATTACGACGGCAGCGTCAACGACGGCCCGACGCTGTCACTCGGCATCCCGATCTTCAACTGGGGCAGCGGTCGTGTCGCCGCCGCGCAAGCCCAACTCCAGCAGGCGGAAGCCGAACTCGACAGTCTGGTGCTTGATCGCGCCAACGACATCAAGCTGGCGCAGGCGCAGGTCCTGGCAGCCAAGGCGCGTGCCACTGGCTACCGCACGCAGCTGATCCCGCAGCGCGAAGAAGTCGTCGCCAGGATGCAGCAGGAAGTGAACTTCATGTTCATCGGTATCTTCGAACTGCTGGTCGCCAAGCAGCAGGAATACGACGCCTACGCGGGGTATCTGGAGTCGGTACGCGACTACTGGATAGCCCGTGTCGAGCTGGCCCGCGCCGTCGGTCGGAACCTTCCGAGCAGCGCCCAAGCTGCACAGCCGGTGCTCGATCCGGTCCAGCTAATCGTTCCCAAGAGCGGCGGCATGGATCACAGCCAGCATTCGATGGGGGGCATGTCGAAGGACATGCCGGGTATGGACGGCATGCAGGGCATGGACCATTCCCAGATGGGAAAGCCTGCCACTCCCGAGGCGGCGCCGGCTTCGAGCAATCCTCACACCGGCCACAACAAGGGCGGCATGACCGACAAGGAGTCCGCTGCCGACAAGATGCCCGGCATGAAGGGCATGGGCCACTCCCAGATGGGAAAGCCAGCCACTCCCGAATCAGCACCGGCTTCGGGCAACCCCCACGCCGGCCATGACATGGGCGGCATGGAGATGAAAACGGAAGCACCGCCGGACTGCGCGGCGATGAAGAAGATGACCCTTTCCAAGCTCGACCCGACCGTCGTCAAAGCGATGCGCGAGCAGTGCAAGGGTTCCGGAAAAGCCGGGAGCGCAGCCCCCGTCAGCCCCGATCCGCATGCTGGCCATGACATGAAAGACATGCCGATGAAAGGCATGGATCACGGCACCCCGAACAACAGCGAACCGGCAACCACGCCGGAGACCCCGCATGAGCACTGAAATTTTCATCCCTGGCGCATCGCGCCGATCCCACTGGAGTTTTGCCATGAACCACAGCACCCGCTTTTTCTCGATCCTCGCGCTGAGCGTCTCGATGCCGCTCGCTTACGCCCATGACCCCAAGGAGCACGCCAAGGAAGCGGCGGCAGCCAAGGCGGCCCCCGACTGCGCCGCGATGAAGGACATGGATCACTCGAAAATGGACCCGAAGGACCCGGTCATGAAAGCCATGATGGCCAAGTGTGGCGGCGCAATGAAGCACGACGATATGCAGGGCATGGACCACTCGAAGATGCCGATGCCGGCAAGCCCGGCCGCGCCCGCCGCCCCGGCGCACGACGCTCACGGGAGTCACTGATGGACGAGACAACGCCCAAGCGGCTCACACGACGCCATCTGTTGCAGCTTGCGGGAGGCGCCGGCCTGATGGCCGGCGCTCCTCGTCTGGCCCATGCACAGCACGAAGGCCATGACATGTCGGCCATGGCCGGCATGAAGATGCCGGCGGCTGAAGCGATGCCGGCCGCCGCCGAGCCACCGCCAACCGCCCTGCGCCGCCATCCGCAGGGCTATCTGCCGGTGCGCACGCTAAACGGCTGGACGCTGCCCTACAAGCTCAACGGCGG
>NZ_CAISIQ010000232.1 GCF_903885465.1 uncultured Nevskia sp. | reverse complement strand
CCGGAAACCGTTCCTTGGTCATCTGCAGGTTGACGTTGCTGCTAGCCAGATAGACCAGATAGCCGGCGTGGTCGATGGCCAGGCGCAGTTCGTTCTTGTCGCGGAATTCCTTGAGCTTCTTCGGGTCGTCGCAGGACACCCAGCGGGCCGTTGAAACCGTCGCCGCTTCGAAGATCGATTCGACGCTGTACTCGTCGCGCAGGCGGTACTGCACCACTTCGAACTGCAGCACGCCGACGGCGCCGAGGATCACGTCGTTGTTGGTGATCGGGCGATAGACCTGGGTCGCGCCTTCTTCGCAGAGCTGATCCAAGCCCTTGTTGAGCTGCTTGGATTTCAGTGGATCTTTCAGGATCACGCGGCGGAACAGGTCTGGTGCGAAGTTCGGGATGCCGGTGAAGTTCAGGGCTTCGCCTTCGGTGAACGAATCACCGATGGCGATGGTGCCGTGGTTGTGCAGGCCGATGATGTCGCCGGGGAAGGCTTCCTCGACCGCTTCGCGATCCGCGGCCATGAAGGTGAGCGCTGAGTTGATCCGCACCGGGCCGCCAAGGCGCACCGAGTGCAAGCTCATGCCCTTCTTGTAGGTGCCGGAGCAGACCCGCAGGAAGGCCACGCGATCGCGGTGCTTCGGGTCCATGTTCGCCTGGATCTTGAACACGAAGCCGCTGAACTTCTTGTGCTCGGGATAGATGTCGTGGACGGTTTCGTTGAACGTGGCCTTGCGCGGCTGCGGGCCGGGCGCCCAGTCGACGAAGCCGTTGAGCAGTTCCCGCACGCCGAAGTTGTTGATCGCCGAGCCGCAGAACACCGGCGTCAGCTTGGCGGCGCGGTAGTCATCGATGTTGAAGGCGGTGCCGGCCATCTGCAGCAGTTCGATTTCGTCGAGCAAGGTCTTGTAGACCGGTCCGAAACGCTCGGCGAGGCCGGGCGCATGCAGGCCGTCGACGGTCTCGATGTCCGACACCTTGTGCTTGTCGCCGCTGTACAGATAGAAGCGGTCTTCGAGCAGGTGGTAGACGCCTTCGAACTCGGTGCCCATGCCCAGCGGCCAGGTGATCGGCGTGCAGGCCAGGCCCAGCACTTTCTCGACTTCGTCGAGCAGCTCCAGCGGCGGCCGGCCGAAGCGGTCGAACTTGTTGATGAAGGTGATGATCGGCGTGTCGCGCAGGCGGCAGACCTCCATCAGCTTGATGGTGCGCGGCTCCACGCCCTTGGCGGCGTCGATGACCATCAATGCCGAATCGACCGCGGTCAAGGTGCGATAAGTGTCTTCGCTGAAGTCTTCATGGCCCGGCGTATCGAGCAGGTTGACGATCTTGCCGTTGTACGGGAACTGCATCACCGAGGTGGTGATCGAGATGCCGCGCTGCTGTTCCAGCGCCATCCAGTCCGAGGTGGCGTGGCGGCTGGCCTTGCGACCTTTCACGGTGCCGGCGAGCTGGATCGCGCCGCCGAACAGCAGCAGCTTTTCGGTCAGCGTGGTCTTGCCGGCATCGGGATGGGAAATGATCGCGAAGGTGCGGCGCAGCGCGGCAGCTTCGGCGAGGGGGGTGACAGCAGTCATGGCAACGGGCAGCCGGGGAAAGCACAGGAAACTTGCGGGCCGCGATTGTATCGCAGGGTCCGGCGCCGGCCGTTCAGGGCGTCAGCGTCAAGTTCCACAGCACTTGGTAGTCGTAGTTCTGATCGACGGCCTGGGTGCTCCGCTGATTGAGGTTGGGCATTTCGGTCCAGCGTCCGACCAGGCCAAGCCCGACATGCTTGGTCGATAGCTGCCGAGATATCCAGCGATCGAAGCCGACGCCGAGTTCGACACTGTTGGTGCTCATGCCGATGCGCGCCGTCTCGTTGGGCAGGAACCACAGCGGATCGGCCTCGCGCTGCAGCGACGCGGACAGCAGCAGATCGGTGAACTGACGGCTGACGCTGGCGCGGCCCGACCAGTCGAACGGCGCGCGGGCATCGCCGGGGCTGCTGGCATGACGCAGGGCAACGGCCGATCCCGTGGTCAGCTCGCCGATGGACTGCGAGCGGCTGACGCCGAATTCATAGCCTGGCGTCTGTGCTGCGCTGCTGGCGTTCAGACGATCAGCCGCTTCCAGCACCAGCAGATGCACGCTGCTGTTCGAGCGCGTGCGCTGCCATTGCCAGGTGGCCGAGTAGCGGCCGACGTCGACGTCCGGCAGGCCGCGATCCGGTGCGCTGGCCAGGCAGCTCTGGCCCTGCAGCTTCAAGCCATCGCCGCTGCGGCCGGTGAGCAGCGCGCCGGGAAGTTCGAGCGTGCCGCTGAGCTGGCAGCTGAATGGCAGCGCCAGCACGGCGGCATCGGCTGGTGTCCAGCGCAGGCCCAGCGCTACTGGCGCCGGTGCCCATTTCACCTGCGCCGAGCGGCTGGTCGCCAGGGTTTCCGGCGTCAGCAGCCCGCGGGTGCGCTCTTCGGCAGTGATCATCAGCGGCTGCTCGAGCAGGAACGGCACCCGCATCCGCAGGTTCTGCTGGAAGCTTTCATTGCCGAGCAGTTGCGATGGCATGAGTGCGACGTCGCTGCCGGGTGCATCGACGCCAGCAGTGGCATCCGTTGGTGGCAGCGAAGGCAGCAGCGAGTAGCGGGCATCGTAATCAAGCAGGCTGGACGGTGCCGCGAAACGCAGCGTGCCATCGACCAGCGAGTTGCGATCGAGGCCGCCGCGCTGCAAGGGGTTATCGGTCTTCAGGGCCAGCTGGTAGCGGGCGGGATCGATCAATCCCGGCAGTTCCGTGGGCTGTGATGCGCAGCCACCCCACAGGATCACGACGGGCATCAACACGATCGGCCGCACAGCGTTTCGTACGCTGGCGATCCTTCGCCGGCTTGGCAACTTCCTGTTCACCTCATTGCGACCCTCAGCAGACGGGTAAAAGTTCCCCGGCTGCCTGTATTTGCCCCTGTTGTCCGCGCTGATCCGAAGCGCCGACTGCGCTTCAATGCCGCTCAGCGCGGCCTGTCAGGAGTAATCGCAAGGCTCGGGCCAACCGTCGCGAAGCTTGCCGCGAGGCTGGAAGTCGCAGCCGCAGGCTCAGGCGAATCCGTAGGCCGACATGCTCAGACCGCCGAAGGCAAAGCTCTCGTGCAGCTTGGTGGCGGCATTGCCGGCTGCAGCTGCGGTGAACAGCGGCATCAGGTGATCGTCGGTGGGATGAGCGCGAACAGCGGATGGCGCCTGCGCGCGGTAGTCGAGCAGGGCCGCGCGATCGGCCGTCAGCAGCTTGTCGCTCATCCAGTGATCGAAGGCCATCGCCCAATCGGTGGCCGGCGAAAACTCGGGGCCGATCTCGCGCAGGTTGTGGACCAGGCTGCCGCTGCCGATCAGCAGCACCTCGCCGTCATCGAGCAGCGGCCGCAGCGCCTCGCCGAGCGCCCAGTGCGCCGCGGCATCGCCGTTGGAGGTGCTGACCTGAACGATCGGCACATCGGCCTCCGGCCACATCAGCATCAGCGGTACCCAGACGCCGTGGTCGATCTGCGGATTGCTGTCAGTGGCCGTCGGCAGGCCCGCCTTGCGGATCGCCTGCTGCACGCGCTCGGCCAGCGCGGCATCGCCGGCCGGCGAGTACTGCAGTTGATACAGCTCGGCCGGAAAGCCGCCGAAGTCATGCCAGGCCTGATAGCGCGCCGCCAGCTTCACCGGAAAGCCACGGGTCATCCAGTGCGGCGACACCACGATCGCCGCTTTCGGCTTCGGCAAGGTCTTGCCGAGCGTGCGCAGGAAGGTATTGGCGGTGTGCTGGCTGATCGCCAGGCTTGGCGCGCCATGGCTGAGGAACAGGCTGCGGTAAGCGGGTTTTGAGCTGGACATGGCGGCTTCAGGCATTCAGGACGAGCGACGTCGGGTACCCAGCAAGATGCCGCGTTCGCGCAGGCTTTCAAGGATCTCCGCGCCACCGGCCACAACCGCGTCGACATCGTCATGCTGCAATTCCTCGGCGATCTGTTCGAGCAGCTCGATGCCCGAAGCTTCCGGCTGCTCTTCGGCCAAGGTCAGCAGCCGCGCGGTGACCGCATTGATCTCGACGAATTTCACGTCGTCACTGCGGTTGCGGTGGACGACCAGAAAGGTCTGCACGCCGCTCGCGGTGGTCGGCTGGAAATCCGGGCCGATGCGTTGCACGGGCCAGTCATAGGCGAGTGTCCAGCACAGAGGCGCGATCACCAGCGGCGTGTTGAGCAGATCGCCATTCGGATGAGCCAGCAGCGCGGCCGGCGGTGGATCTTCAGCCGTGCTCAGCGCCAGTTCCACCCATTCGTAATGCGCGAGCTGGGCCAGGAACGGCGGATCGCCCACATGCTCGCCACGGCCATCGGCGAGCCAGTCAACGAACTCTTCGGCCAGCTTGTGGAACAGCGGCGTGCGCGCCGGATGCCGGGCGTAGAAATCCCGCACCAGGGCCAGCCAGTGGTCATCGGCCAGGATGCGGCGCAGCACCGGAAAACCCTTGGCCAGCAGGGTTTCGATGTTATTGAAGAACAGCTGGCGATAAACCGCCATGTGCGCTGGCGCGACATCATCCGGAGGCGGATGGGTAGCCGGGTCACGCAGATGGGCGGCGAAGCGCGCCTGCTGCGCCTGCAGGTCGTCCTCAGCCATGCGCGGTGACTGCTTGAGCTTGTGCATGGCGGGTCTGCACGGTGCGAATCTGGTCGATCTCGACTAGCAAGCTCGCCAGCGGCGGCAGATTGAAATCCCGTTCCAGCAAGGTCGGCAGCGGGCCGAGCTTATCGCAGGCTTGTGCCAGCAGCGCCCAGACCGGATCGCTGACCTCGGCACCGTGGGTGTCGATGCACAGATCATCGGCTTCGACGTGATGACCGGCGATGTGGATGTAGCGAACGCGCTGCAAGGGCAGGCCATCGAGAAAGGCGCCAGCGTCGTAGCCGTGATTGATGCTGTTGACGTGGATGTTGTTGACGTCGAGCAGCAGATCGCAGTCGGCTT
>NZ_CAISIQ010000231.1 GCF_903885465.1 uncultured Nevskia sp. | reverse complement strand
TCACGGACACGCGATTGGTGGTCAGATCGCGCGGAATGTTCGGCGCGCCAACCGCCAGTTCCGACTGCTTGTTGCGCGTGTGATCGGCCGTCAGGCTGACCTGCGGAAACAGCACCAAACCGGTAGCGCCCGCGGTGGCGCGCGCCTGCTCGATGCGCGCCGCGGCGATCTGCACGTCGAGATTTCTGGCCAGCGCCTGCTGGATCAGCATGCGCAGCGCCGGATCGGTGTAGACCGTCGCCCAGTCGCTTTCAGCCAGTGCCGTGTCGACGGTCGGATCCAGCGCCGGCGGCGCATCGCCCCGGAAACGCTGAGGCACCGTCAGTTCGGGCCGCTCGTAATCCGGGCCCAGCGCACAGCCGGTCAAAGCGACCAGCAGCGCCGTCGCCAGAATCAGATTGCGTTTGCTCGCGCTCATGGCGCGTCTCCATGCGTCGTTGCGACCGGTGCGGCCGGTGCGGCCGGTGCGGCGACAGCTACCTTCTTCGGCCGCAGACGATCAGCAGCGCCCTGCACCAGCACGTAAAGCAACGGAATCAGGAAGATGCCGATCATCGTGGCCGCAGTCATGCCGAACACCACGGCGGTACCGAGCACCGAGCGCGCTGCAGCGCCGGCGCCACTGGCGATGGCCAGCGGCACGGCGCCAAGGATGAACGCGAACGAGGTCATCAGAATCGGCCGCAGGCGCAGGCGCGCGCCTTCCATGGCGGCATCGACCAAGGTGGCGCCGCGCTCGCGGGCCAGCTTGGCGAACTCGACGATCAGAATCGCGTTCTTGGCCGCCAGGCCGATCAGCATGATCACGCCAACCTGGGCGTAGATGTCATTGGACATGCCACGCAAGGCCAGGCCACCAAAAGCACCGAACACCGCGAACGGAATGCTCAGCAACACCGCGAACGGCACCGCCCAGCTTTCGTACAGCGCCGCCAGCACCAGGAACACGAACAGCATCGCCATCGCGAAGATCAGCGGTGCCTGACCACCGGATTTCTTTTCCTGGTAGGTCTGGCCGGTCCACTCGTAGCCGTAGCCTTCGGGCAGTACCTGAGCGGCGATCTCTTCCATCGCTTTCACGGCGTCACCCGAGGAATAACCCGGCGCCGGATTGCCGGTGATGCTGACCGCGCGATAGACGTTGTAGCGGTCGATCGACTCCGGGCCCTGATGGTTGATGATGCTGAGCACGGTCGACAGCGGCACCATTTCGCCGTTTTCCGAGCGCGCGTACAGGTTGTTGACCGAATCCGGCGAACTGCGCGCCCCGGCTTCTGCCTGAGCGGTCACGCGGAACGTGCGGCCGTACAGGTTGAAATCGTTGATGTAGGCGCCGCCGAGAAAGGACTGCAGAGCACCGAAGACATCAGAGATCGGCACGCCCAGCGTCTTCACGCGGTCGCGATCGATCTTGTATTCGATCTGCGGCACCTTGGTGGTGAACAGCGTGAATATGCGGCTGATTTCCGGACGCTTCGACGCTTCGGCAACCAGCTCCTGAGAGATCTGCGCCAGTTCGCCGACATCGCCGCCGCGGCGATCTTCGAGCAGGAACTCGAAACCGCCCGTCGCGCTGATGCCGGGGATCGACGGCGGGTTGAGCACCAGAAAGCTGGCTTCGCTCAAGGAGGCCAGTTCCTGATTGAGCCGGCGCACGATCGAGAATGCGTCCGAGTGACCGCCACCGCGGTCCGCCCAGGGCTTGAGCACCAGAAAACCGGTGCCGCTGTAAGGCGTGTTGACGCGGGTGATCAAGCTGAAGCCGTTGATGGCGATGAAGCTTTCGACCTCCGGAAACTTCTCGTCGACGATCTTGCGGAATTTCTCCATCACCGCTTCCGTGCGTTGCAGAGACGCACCGAGCGGCAACTGGGCGTTGATCAGCAGATAGCCTTGATCCTCGTCCGGCAGGAAGCCGGCCGGCCGCTGCTCGACCAGCACCACGGC